>JBAURA010000141.1:0-2973 GCA_049580985.1 Chloroflexia bacterium | reverse complement strand
GCCACCGCCGGTGAGCACGCGGTAGCACTGGCGATAGAATTCGCCGGAATACAGTTCTCCGGCCAGGCTGAAGGTAGGCGGGTCGTGGATGACGCGCGTGAAACTGTTGTCCGGGAAGGTGCGGATCAGGTCGTAGCTATCGCCTACCATCTGTGTGATCTTGGGGTTGGCGAATAGCTCCTGGGACCAGGGGTTGTGACGCGCTACTTCCAGGGAGCCGGGGTCAAGCTCGATAGTAGTGACGCTGAGGCAGGTGGGTGTGCGGGCTGCCTCGATGGCGGTGTAGCCCAGGCCGGTGGTGGTGTCGAGCACGCGCCCTACTATGGGAGCGGCGGCTTTGATCTTTTCGAGGGTGTCGCGGTGAGGGTCGGTGCCCTTGATCCTGTGCATGGGGAAGCCCCCTATGACCATCGTGGGTGCGCCCCCTGTTGGGTAGAGACTGCATACGCGGCCCGTCACATCCGAAAAGACGCGGATCTCCGTAAGCCCTTCCTCGTCAAGCGAGTAGCACTTCGTCTCCGAGCGCGCGATCTCCTCGACGGCGGACCAGCTGAGCGTTTCGCCCGTGGGGAACGCGATCCCCGCGCCATCTACAGTGACGGTAACTGTGGAGAGGCCCAGGTCAGGCGAAATAACAGCCGTATTGGCCGGGCGTCCTTCGTCCTTCGCCCTTCGTCTTTCGTCCAGAAGCGCTCGCACTTCGTAGTGGGAGAGGACTATCACTCCTGGAACCACCCGAACACGTTATTGAGCGCCTCGGCGAGGGTCGGGTGGGCAAAGACGGCATCTTTCAAGACGGTGTATGGAAGCTTGCCCATGACGGCTATTTGCAACATCGACATGATCTCGCCACCCTCTATGCCAAGTATGGCGCAGCCAAGTATCCGGTCGGTATCCGCGTCCACTACCACTTTCATGAAGCCCCGGCTTTCATCCACTTCCAGGGCGCGGGCCACGTACTCCATCGGCATTTTAGCCACACGCACATTATGGCCTTGCTCGCGTGCGGCTTCCTCGCCGAGCCCAACCCTGCCTAGCTGGGGGTCGATGAACATGGTGTAGGGGAGCATGCGGCCCTTTGTGCTGGCGTTGCCGCCTTCGAGCAGGTTGGCGCGGAGGATGCGAAAGTCGTCGTACGAGATGTGGGTGAATGCAGGCCCGCCGTTTACATCACCGAGCGCATATATACCGGGGACGTTCGTTTCCAGCCTGTCGTTCACCCGGATGAACCCGCGCTCGCCGGTCTCGACGCCGGTGGCCGGGAGGTTGAGCCTGCCAGTGTTGGGAGCGCGGCCCGTGGCTACCAGCAGGTGCGACCCGATTATGCCGCGCTCGCGCATGCTCTGCGTCTTTACCGTGAGCCTCAGGCGCGCGTCTCCCCAGCGCCCAACGCGCACAGCCTGCGTGTTGAGGAGGACCTCTATGCCGTCCTCTTCCAGGATGTTGGCGACAGCCTCGGCCACGTCCTTATCCTCCCGACCTATCAGGCGGTCGCCCCTGTGCACTATCGTCACGCGGCTGCCGAACCTCCTGAACATCTGGCCGAACTCCAGGCCAATGTAGCCACCTCCCAGCACTATCAGGTGGCGAGGCACGACGTTCATCTCCATTATGCTGGTCGAGTTGAGATAGGGCACGCTGTCGAGGCCGGGCAATGGCGGGTTGGACGGGCTTACCCCCGTGTTGATGAATATGCGCTCGGCATGAAGGTGGCGCTTGCCCCCGCTCTGTAGCGCGACCTCTAGCTGCTTCGGCCCGGTGAAGGAGGCTTCGCCCCTGATGAGGTCGAGGCCAGGTGTGGTCATTATGCGCCGCTCGCTACTCGAACGAAAGCTGTCCACGATGGCCCGCTTCCGCTCGCGCACTTTCTCCATAGCGACCGACACGCGGCCTGTGCGGACGCCGTAGTCGGCGGCGCGGCGGGCAAGGTAGGCCACGCGGGCGCTGGCGACCATCGTTTTGGTAGGCGTGCAGCCGTAGTTGATGCAGGTGCCTCCAACCTGATCGTGCTCGATGATAGCTGTATGCCACCCGGCCCGCGCCATAGCCGAGGAGAGCGGCCCCCCGCTCTGGCCCGCCCCGATCACTATGGCGTCGTATTCCTCAATCTTGTTGCCCGGTGGCATAGTTTGTGCCTCCTGGAAGTTCCTAACCCTTTAATCCCTTAATCCCTTAATCCCTGGTCCGTCGTTCGTCCTTCGTCCTTCGTCTACCGCCGGTATTATACGCTAAGGAGCACCTGGGTTGATTCTGATCGGTACGTCTGGCTGGGTGTACAAGCACTGGATAGGGTGCTTCTATCCGCATGACTTGAAGAGGGCTAATTGGCTGCGATACTTCGCCCTCCACTATCCGACGGTGGAGCTTAACCGCAGCTTCTACCGGCTGCCAACGCGCCGGAACTTCGAGGCGTGGGCCGAGCAGGTGAGCTTCAGGCGCGATTTTGTCTTTACGGTGAAGGCCAGCAGGTACCTGACACACCTGAGGCGATTGTACGCGCCCGAGGAGCCGCTGGCACGCTTGCTGGACGCGGCGTCAGGGCTGGGAGAGCACCTGGGACCGATCCTCTTCCAATTGCCACCGGGTATGAAGGCCGATAGGGAAAGGCTGCGGTACTTTCTGTCAGTTCTACCGGACGGGGTGCGGGCCGCGATGGAGTTCCGCGACAGCTCCTGGTACGCCGACGATATATTGCGGATGCTGGATGAGAAGGGCTGCGCCCTCGTCAGGGCGGTGGGCGGGCATCATACGCCCGAGGCAGTGCGAGATACGGGGCCGTTCCGATATATCAGGGTACATGGGGGTATGTACGGATGGGGCCTCACAGATGGCGAGTTGGGATATTGGGCGGACAAGATAAAGTGGTACGCCGGAGAAGGGCGCGACGTATACGTGTACTTCAATAACGACCCCGGTTGCCACGCCATTTACAACGCAAACACGCTACGCGGGATGCTGGGGTTATGATCACTC
>JBAURA010000140.1:0-10609 GCA_049580985.1 Chloroflexia bacterium | reverse complement strand
CCATCAGGAGGATAGATATGCGAGTAGGAATTGGTCTGGCACTCACCAACACCTTTCAGCGGCCTTTTGGCGATTCTCTGATGCATCTAGCACAGCAGGTCGAACAGTCTGGCTTTGCTACCCTGGCCGTGGGTGATCACTTTGCGTTTCGCTCCCCCAGACGGCCAGACATGATCGATTGGTACGAGTCATGGAGCACCCTGGCCTTTGTCGCGGCCTGCACCAGCCGCATCCGGCTCAGCACGATGGTCTCCGGGATCACCACGCGCAATCCCGTAGCTCTGGTCAAAACGGTCAATACCCTCGATGCCCTCTCCAATGGGCGTGCCTATCTGAGTGTGGGCGCAAGTCCGAACTTTGGAGAGGATGAACACCGGCGGATGGGCCTCCCGTTTCCCTCCGCGGGCGAGCGGATTGCCTGTTTAGAAGAAGTGCTCCAGATCGCCCTGCAACTCTGGTCAGGCGAAGATAGACCGTTTGATGGCACCTATTACCAGCTTACGAGCACGGCCGGGTCCCCCTTGTGTGTCCAGCAACCCCACCCACCAATCTTAATAGCGGGCAGCGGCCCTAAGATGCTGCATTTGATGGCAAAGTACGCCGATGTGGTCAGTATTGGCGGCTTTGGCGAGAACCTGGATGACCTGCGGGCGAAACTGGAGGTGCTGCGCCAACAGTGTGAAACGCTGAACCGTCCGTACAAGGAGATCGAGAAAATCACGCTCTTTCTGGCTCCAGTGGTTCAAAACGGCCGTCTTGACTCTACGGCCCTCGATACCTTCAGAGCGTTGGCTGAGCTGGGATTCGACGAAGTCATGATCTCGCTTCCCAATCCCAGCGACCCGGCACCCTTTGACCTGCTCGCCGCTGAACTGATCCCCGCAGTGGAACAAATCCCGGTCAATAAGCAGTAGAGGCACCGATACCGGGCATGGCGCGCACAGGTGGCATACCACCAAGGCTCAGGTGCCGGAGAGGAATGCCTTTGGTCTCAAAAAGGAACGTTTTTGGCACTGGGTGCAGGCCTTGAAAAGGAGGAGCCCTTCAGCCCAGGTTGGTTATGTACCACCGCACTGGTGGGGCTCATATATTCTTCGAGCTTGGTCCGTAGTTCAGCCATGCTAAAAGGCTTCGTCAGATAACCTCTTGCGCCGTGCCTGTAGCCCTCTTTACTTTACCGCCGGTAGATAACCTTCACTCTAGCAGACCCATGTAGTTGTTGCAACACTAGCTTATCCTCGCCAGTGGCTAATTCTCAAGCTTAGTCTCCAGGCCACCCTCTGTGATAGTTGCTCCGATACGCATGAGCCACACGTCTACCGGCGCGCTATGCCCTCTGAGATCGAGACGGCGCGGCTCCAGACTGCCGATTTCTAATCCCGCAGCGGCGCGTGTGTCCTCTGTGATGAGTATCTCCCCTGCCCCTGCTGTTGACGCAAGGCGAGCTGTCAGGTTCACGTCCTCTCCCAGGGCTGTAATATCGCTCATCCCCGCTGAGCCGACCGCTCCGACAAAGGCGTTCCCTGTGTGAATACCGATGCCGACCGGAACCCACGGCCCCTCGCTCCGGTCGTGCCCTGTGGCCCTCAAAATCCCCTCGGCTGCCTTCACTGCTACTTCTGGATGACTGTCCCCCGCCAGTCCAGGGACGAAGAGCGCGATTACTTCATCTCCAATCAATCGGTCAATCAAGGCATATGTTTTTACGAGCTCCTCGGTGACGGCATTGTAGAACCGGGAGATCAAAGCCGAGAATTCCCCTGTGCCCAGCTTCTCTGCCATAGCGGTAGAACCCCGGATATCAGCGAACAATAATGTAAGGGGCACCTCCGCGCCGCCCGGATGTTTTTCCGCAAAGCGTTCGCAGACACCACATAAGCGCGGGTTCATCCTGCCTGGGCTTCTACCGATGAGGCGCATGGCAAAGCCGCCTACTCCGCCGAAAGGAGAATAGCATACATGGCAGCGCGGTGTTGACGGAAGTAAGCGAAACAGATTCTGGGCCTTATGAAATCCCGAGTCGCCGCCTACAAGGAATTCGCGCCATAGCTCGCTCACTTTTTCTTTGGGCAGATGGTCCATTACACTCATTGGCGGCTGCGCTCCCAGAGTTTTGGGGCAATGGGGATCGTGTGCCAGACTCGCCAGGCTCGTGGCTTCATTATAGCAAATTACATTGGTTATGGTCGTTATTCATTATCAAGGAAGAAGGTCTCAGAATAGGTAATGATGGTACCTCGTGGTACTTCTCCCAACGGCTCGAGTGGCACCGTATATACCCAGCCTTCAATAATGCATAGTCACAAAAGGACGCTTTTGGCACTGTCCCTGACAGTCTCATAAACGACCGTTTTTGGCACTAGCTCCGGCGGAACAGCTTGCCCATATACTCACCAACCTGTTGTCACATATTGTCACACAAGTCGCTAATTGACCTCCTATAACGACCAATGAGAACCTATTTAGCAGCCAAGTCTACGCACGAAAGCCAGTGAAAGCCACTCATGACCTACTACTTTCACAAATTCCGCCTTCGGCACAATTGCATAAGGATGTTCTAATGCTACGCACAAAAGCACTCTATTAGGGTGCTCTTATCGTTTCACGTTGCGTTAAGGTTGCATCTTGTCAATCAGAGTAGGTCGGGATCAGTGCAGTAATGTTGGGTTTTGGCCTACCTGACCCACGCTAAGCCGCATCCACAAACTCCACCGCCACTTTCGTATCGAGAAAGCCTTCCAGTCGCTCCGCCTCAACCTCTATCCCCCTGCGAACCTTCTCAGCAGTCTTGTCAAACATTCTGACTGTAACGAGCGTTTGACCCTTCCGCGTTTCGTACTCCCACACTCCCTCTATCCGACCGTCCACAAGCACCACGGCGCTAACCCACGCCGCAGGACGAAACACCTTGCCTTTGTGCTCTTTAGCAAGCACCGGCTCAAGATTACGACTTTGCGTTAGCACATAGACATCAAACATAGGCAGCAATCGCACACTATGCGCCGCTTTCACTTTCGCCATCGACTCAAGCGTCGACTTGAGCGCTGTTGCCTTCCACCCCTCAACGTCCACCATCTCCACTTCATCCCCCAGCGACTCGAACATCTTCTTCCCGAAGGCCGTCCCTCCGCCGTCCCACCAGAAGCTGAAGTCTCGGGGCGTGGCCGGACCGTACGCCCGCAGGTAGCGCCGTGTGACCTCCTGCCGCGCCTCCTTCGGCGTGTATTCCTTCCACTCACTGAGCCACTTGCGGGGGTTCACAAAGGTCTTAGTGCGGCCATCGCCAGGACCAAAGCAAAGCTCACCCCTGAACATCGATGGCTTCCAGAGCGTCCCCCAACTTGACCCAAGCAGCGCCTTGCTCACCTCAGGCGTCTTCATCCGCTCGGCCACGGCATGCGCCAGCGCTTCCCGCGTCATCGGCTCGTCGCCAAGCATTTCAGGCACCGCCAGCAAGAACTCGTCGTACTGCGCCTCGGTAAACCCAAGTTGGAGGAAGTCATGCAGCCGGTGTGGCCCCCCATCCGCGCACCGCGCCGCCACGATGAGCGCCAGGTCCTCGGCGGCAAATAGATGAATAGTCCCGCGCATGGCCCACGTCTTGACGAGCGTGCGATCCTGCCACAGCGCCCTCTGCACATCCGCGCGCTTCAGCCTATCCACCCGTGCCCCGATCGACAGCTCGGCAGCCGACATAACCTGCGCCTGCACTCCCAGCACGCACTCAACCGCCCTGATAAAGTTGCGCCGCCCCAACCTCGGCACCAAGTACTGTTGCTCCAACCTCCACGCGTGCACTTGCTCCCATGTCAACGACATCATATGACAATCGGTCCTTTCGCAGCCATACACTCTCCACTATCCGAGCCACGCCTCTCTCGCCCGCGAAAGCGCCTGGCTGCGGTCCGTTACCTGCAATTTGCTCACAATATTCGAGACGTGGTTTCTCACCGTCTTCTCGCACAATACCAGGCGCATGTCGATCTCGGCGTTCTTGTGCCCATGGGCTATCAAGTACGGTATCTCGCGCTCCCGCTCGCTCGGTTCCGGGAAGGCTTGCGGCACCACCGCAGGGCGGGCCTCGCGAAATAGTCTATCATACGTAACGCAATCGCGTGGCTGAAAATCGCCTTTCCGTTGCTCGCCGCTGGTATCGTACCGATCCTTGAAAAGGATAGAAGCTATCCCTTGAATAGCTCATTACGTGACACGCCTGGCTGACGTTACCGGGTATATAGGCCAATCCCAGGATTCACAAAATAAGCACAAGCTCGCTGGCTTAACGAGCTTGTGCTTATTTTGTGAGCCCGCTATTCGACTCAGGCTAGACGATCTCGAAACGCTACCCAAGCCGTCTGTTTGAGGCGACCTTAATGCTTTCGTCCCAGGCGGATCGGGTTATATGGGCGCTCCTGTAGGGCCTGGAAGCACGTTTTGCACACATCCAGCATATACCCTGGCTGCGCATGGCCCCCCATGTATTCCGGCAACAAACGCTTGATCGTCTCGTACTCCCCGATGATCGAGTGTCCGTGTACACACAGGCCCTCCGCTGCTTGCAACGATCTTGCGCTGACCTCCTGTGCCGAACAACTCAAGCAGTATAAGTGATAAGACATATTAGGGCATGTGGGTGTCGCGCATTTGGCCGGTTTGTTGTACATTACGATGCTCCCTTTGAAGATATGAAGGATAAGAGATAAAGGGTAAAGTCGAACGTCCTATGTCATCTCTGTGCCTTGTTCTGTTGAAAGGTGGTGCCACAGCACGCCCCTCGGCAATTGTCCAATTGCCTGAAATACCTCGCAATCGCAGCGCGCCCCTAAGTCGATGAGGGCCTGGATTGCCAGCTCGGTATGCTCACGCCTCGCGCTGGTGCTCAGGATATCGCGTGTGAACCGGAAGTCGCCATAGCAGCCGGTGGGGAGCACGAGGCGCAACCGTCCGGCCAGACTATCGGGGCGGATTCCGAGCCTCATAAGCCGGGCCAGTTCTGCCTGTCTAACGATCCGATCCCTCTTCTCGACATGGCTATGCCCGCGTAGTGACCGCACCCACGAACGCGTCATAAGCACAACCGCATCGAGGCTACCCTGCAATGTCATCATTTCGGTGCCGCGCTTAGCGCGGTGCCTACCATTGCGATCAACTCATCGAGGTCGAAAGGCTTGGGGAGAATATAACAGCCGAGCCGGGATAAACGTTCTTCGTTATCACGCAGGAACCTGGCGTCGGCGCTGCATACGATGACCGGTATTTCGCTGGTTGCTGCGTCGAGCTTCAAGATCTGAAGCAATTGCCAACCGGCATCCGGTTTCTCTAATACCACGTCCAGGATCAGGAGCGCCGGGTCTATTTCCTTGATACTCCGGTAAGCGCCATCGCTACCGTGCAACACCGTCGCTGCATACCCCTCCTCCTCCAGCACTATTTTCATGAGCTCGAGAAGCTCATCGCTATCGTTGACAACAACGATGCGACGCTGGCCGGGTGGCTTGTGGCCGTCCTTCTGGAAGATGTGGCTCAATAGTGCCTCCTTCGGCTTCCCTGTTGCTCAGAACAGATGCACCTTGGGCGTGCAGCCATAAGGAGACATTAAAATGGTAATATGCCCGGTATACAATAACGGGCTGACGAATATGCTGTCAGCATGAACTATACACCTTTTGATAGGCAAGAGTCAAATCATCTCAGCTTCACCGCCTTTGTAGCCCGCGGGGCACGCGTGAGTGGTATAATATCGTCCAGGCCACCCAACAGGTCCTCACGTGTGCCGCCACGCACTGAACGGACGCGTCCGCCGACCATGCGGCATCATCTACAGTTCTGACCTTTGCAATCAGGGAGTAATGAGGCGCAACAGATATGACTACTACGGGCCGAGAGGTTGAGCAAACCGGGCAAGCGCATGACGCCCTACGCGAGAGCGAAGAGCGATACCGGGCCGTTGTCCAGCAGGTGTCGGAAGCGATATTCCTGGTCGACGTGGAGACCATGCGCCTGCTGGAAGCCAATACTGCTTTTCTGAAGTTGCTCGGATATGCGGATGATGAGGTGCGGGATCTAACGATTTACGACCTCCTGCCCTACGACCGCGAGCGCATCGACCGCACCACTCACAAAGCCGTCGAGCAGGGCGAGTACCACGTGAGCGACCGGCACTACCGGCGCAAGGACGGATCGCTCGTAGTGGTCGAGGTGAGCATCACCACCATCTCCTACAGCGGCAAACGGGTGTTGTGCCAGGTATTACGCGATATCACCGAGCGCAAGAAGATCGAAGATGTGTTGGCAGCCCGCGTGCAGCAGCAGGCAGGGGTCGCCAGTCTTGGGCAGCAAGCCCTGGCAGGCGCGGACGTGGCGACGCTCATGCAGTCTGCCGCCGCTTTGGTCGCGGAGACGCTGGGGGTGGAATACTGCAAGGTGCTGGAGCTTCTGCCCGACGGCAACGAATTGCTCCTCCGCGCGGGTGTCGGCTGGCAAGAGGGGCTGGTGGGGCAGGTAACGGTGGGAGCGGGGCTTGATTCGCAGGCAGGCTACACATTGGTGTCGGACGAGCCGGTTATCGTCGAGGACCTGCGTACCGAGACGCGCTTCAACGGCCCACCCCTGCTGCACAGCCACAACGTGATCAGCGGCGTGAGCGTCATCATCCGGGGCAGGGGCCGGCCATTTGGGGTGGTCGGCACCCATACCAGCAGCCACAGGATATTTACCAGGGACGATATTTACTTCCTACAGGCCGTCGCCAATGTGCTGGCCGAAGCTATAGAGCGGGACAAGGTCGAGCAAGAGCTACAGGCTTCGAGGGACCAGCTCGAGGTGATCCTGCAAGGGGTGGCCGATGGCATCACCGTGCAGGACCCGGTGGGGAGAGTGATCTACGCCAACAACGCCGCCGTGCGCCTGATCGGATATTCGTCACAGGCCGAGCTATTGGCAGCGCCGCCCGCCGAGATAGTGAGCAGGTTCGAGCTTGTGGACGAGCAGAACGAGCCTCTATCACCAATGGACCTCCCGGGCCGGTATGCGCTTCAAGGCCAGGAGGCCGCCGAGAGGATCGTAGGTTGGCACGTGCTCGCCACCGGCGAGAAGCGCTGGTCCATCGTAAAGGCCGCGCCCGTCAAGAACGAGCAGGGCCAGGTACAGCTTGCCGTCAGCATCTTCCGCGATATCACCGAGCGGGTGGAGCTTGACAGGCACAAAGACGATTTCATCGCGCTCGTCAGCCACGAGCTTAAGACGCCGATTACCAGCATGAAGATCTATACCCAGGTGCTGAAGAGGCGCTTCGAGCGGGCGGCCGCAGAAGATGCGCGAGAGGCACGTGCACCGGGAGATGTGGAGGCAAGCGCAGAAAGCAGGCAGAGCGCCGGGTACGAGTTGGTGGACGATGCGGTGAAACAGCTTGCCAGGATCGACCAACAACTGAACAAGCTGACCGACCTGGTCCGAGACTTGCTGGATGCTTCCAAGCTGAGCGCGGGCAAGCTCTCTTACAATATGGAGCAGTTCGAGCTTGGCGCGCTGGTGCGAGAAACGGTGGAGGACTTACAGCGCATTGCCGACAAGCACACAATCGTCCTGGCCGAGCCTGCGAACCCGCCCGTAATAGCCGACCGGGAGCGCGTCAGGCAGGTGCTCACCAACTTTATCACCAACGCCATCAAATATTCGCCGCAAGCCGACCGCATAATAGTGGGCGCGACCGTGAGCGAGGAAAGCGATCATGCCGCGCAGGGGATAACGATCTACGTTCAGGACTTTGGCATAGGCATCCCCAGGAGCCAGCAGGAAAAGGTCTTCGACCGCTTCTTCCAGGTCAGCGCCGCCGAAGAAGGCGCAGCCGCCAGGGACACCTTCCCCGGCCTGGGGCTTGGCTTGTACATCTCGTCGGAGATAGTGAAGCGCCACGGCGGGAAGATTTGGGTGGACAGTGAAGTGGATCGAGGCTCAACGTTCTACTTCACCCTGCCCGGTACGGAACTGACATAAGGACCCCATTCTATATGCGAAACAAGCGCATCCTGGTCATAGACGACGATACCAGCATCCTGACATCGCTTGAGCTGCTGTTGGAGGACGCCGGCTACGATGTGCAAACGTCCACCAAGAATGGCGAGTTAATCGATGCGGAGATACGAGCGCGGCCTCCCGACTTGATCATCCTGGATATCCTTTTATCAGGGCACGATGGTCGAACAATCTGCAAGCATCTCAAGGGGCAGGAGGAGACCCGCCACATCCCCATCATTCTAATATCTGCTCACCCAAACGCCGGGGCTATGTCTACCGAGGCCGGGGCTGACGGGTTCCTGGCTAAACCATTCGATATAGAGATTCTCCTCGAACAGGTAGAGATCCTGACTTAGCGCTCGATCACTCATGCTGTGCGCCCGCCAGGCTGCGGGCAGCGTCATTATATGCATGAGTCTGGTTGTGACGGCAAGCTACAATGAACAAGGCGGAGGCAAATGCCTCCGCCTTGTGTTTACCTTTCAGGGTGCCTCAGGCTCTCGCCCCTCGGCACCCTTCAGGATTGTGTGCTATCTCCTGGGGAGTCTAGCATGCGGGTCGGTAGGTTGCGGTTGGTCTCCTGCCCTACCAGGCGGGTAAGTCACCGTCAGGTACGTTATCTTCGCTATCTGCGCTCTGGTCGCAATCGCGTTAGGCAGGAAGTAAGGCTTGTTGTCGGGCGGTATGCACGGTCCGGCAGGCGCTATCCCACATGGGTATCCTTCGATTACCCCGTGCGAGAAGGCCGTCTCGATGTACCGGAAGAAGGTTGAGCCTACCGGCACGTCCTCGAACGTGTTGTCCGGCGGGTTCTCCAACGTCCAGTTTCCAGGGTCAGCTATGATCGCCGCGCTTACCATTATCTTGGTGATCTGTCCCCTCGTCACCGGCATGTTAGGCCTGTAGTACGGCAGGTTGCCCGGTGCTACGCAAGGCTCTCCAGGTCCACCGCATGGGTAGCCCACTATCAGCCCCAGGTTGTACGAGGTCTCGACGTATTCGTAGAAGGTGTGGCCTACCGGCACGTCCTGGAAGTGCGGTCCGCCTGTCGTGTCGATCGGGAACTGGTTGGCGCGTACCACTATCTTCGCCAGTTGTCCACGCGTGGTGGGGTTGCCCGGCTTGTAGCAGATACGGTTAGGGGTCACGCAAGGCGGTACCGTGTTGTACCCGGATACGATACCGTTGCACCACATCCACTCGACGTACCCGTAGAACCAGTCCTCAGGGTGTACGTCCTCGAACTTCAGGATACACGCTGTAGCCGTGGCCGTGGCCGTGTTGGTGGCCGTAGAGGTGGTGGTGGAGGTAGGGGTGTTGGTAGCGGTGTTTGTGACGCCTACAGGGGTGTTCGTTGACGTGGACGTTACGCTAGGAGTGACACATGCCCCTCCAGCAGTCAACGTCACATCATCGACACTGGCGTTGAAGACGGCGGAGCCTGCGTCGTTGTGCTCCTCTATCCTCACTATCCTGTTAGCGCCTGCTTGTGCGGATACGTCCACGCTCACCAGCGTGTACCCCGCATCGTACGCGGTCGAGGCGTCGTCTGCTCGGAATACTTCTACTCCGTTCACGAGCACTCTAATGAAGTCAGCCGCGCCGTTCCCTGAGTGTGCTCCTATCCACAGGTAGAACTGTAGGGTAGCCGTACCCGCCGGGATGTTCACTGTCTGCGAGACTGCTCCGTCCTCTGCCGAGGCGGTGCCACCGAACCAGGCCCACCAGTCGCCTGTGCGAGGGCCGGCCGTGCCTCCACCGTTGCCGCAGGAGGCCACGTCACAGAGGGGTGTGCCGAAGTTGGTGCTCTTCTCCGTCCAGAAGGCGCTAGGTGTCCCGCCCTCGAACGACGGGTCCTGTATCACCTGCGCGCTCGGGGCGCACGTGGGTGATGGGCCTACCCCAGGGGTGTTGGTCCTGGTAGGGGTGTTGGTGCTGACTGGGGGTGAGGTCGGGGAAGGTGTGACGCTCCCGCACGCACCCTGGGTGTAGCGATGCATCGTGCCGGCGGCTACGGGTAGGCCGGCTCCGTTGCAGTAAGCCTGGAGGAACAGGGAGCCTGTGCCCCTCTGCACTCCACCCGTGGCCGAGACGTTGCCGTTGCCTGCCACCGCGTAGATGACGTCTATCTGTCCGCTGCCTTCATAGAGGCGAGCCTCTACGTTGACAGGACCACCACAGGAGCCTCCGCTGTAGTAGCACCCTCTCCACTCGATGTTCATGATGCGGTTAGGCGCTGAGCCTGAGACTGAGGTGTACACCCCGTCACCGGCCGTGGTCAGCAACAGGTCATCCCAGTATGCGTGTATGGCGTTGTTGTGGGAGGCATACGGCTCGCAAGCGTTGGTGAAGTCGGTGTTGGTGGAGCTAAACTGCAAGTTGCCGTTCGAGATGACGTTCACCGAGTTGTAGTTGGTGCCGTAGAAGTTGAACGCGAAGGGTAGCGCGAGGGCCACCGAGCAGTCGTCGCAGTTGGTGCCCGCGAGCATGGTCGTGCCGGGCACGATGGTAGCGCCTGTGCTGGCCGCTACTGAGTAGTTGGCTACGCATGCTGTGGGTGTGGCCGTAGCAGGCGTTGAGGTCGCCACGGGAG
>JBAURA010000139.1:0-7155 GCA_049580985.1 Chloroflexia bacterium | reverse complement strand
TGGCCGCGCTGCGCGCGCAAGGCATAGAGGTGATCAACTTCGGCATGGGCGATCCCGACGTGCCCACACCCCAATACCTACAGGACGCCATGCGCGAGGCCATAGGCGCGGCCCAGAACTCTCGCTACCCCGACTATTTCGGCAAACCCGCCCTCCGGCGCGCCATAGCCGATTGGTATTCTTCCCGCTTCGGCGTGTCGCTGGACGCGGAAACCGAAGTGCTGCCCCTCATCGGTTCCAAGGAGGGCATCGCCAACGTCGCCCTGGCGTTCACCGACCCCGGCGAAGGCGCTCTGGTGCCCGACCCCGCCTACCCGGTGTACAAGTTCGGCACGATCATGGCGAACGGTACCCCCATCCCACTGCCATTGACCGAGGAGAACGGCTGGCTGCCCGATTTCGACGCCCTGGACATGGCCTCGGGGCCTGAGATCAACGTCCTCTGGCTCAATTACCCGAACAATCCCACCGGCGCGGTCGCCGACCTTGCGTTCTTCGAGCGCGCCGTCCACTGGGCGAAGAAGCACGAAGTGATCATAGCGCACGACAACCCTTATAGTGAAATCGCTTACGACGGCTACAAGCCGCCGTCCATCTTCGAGGTGCCGGGCGCTAAGGACATCGCCGTCGAGTTCAATTCGCTCAGCAAGACCTTCTCTATGGCGGGCTACCGCATCGGCATGGTCGTCGGCAACGCTGACATCATAGAAGTGTTGGGGCGCATCAAGAGCAACATAGATTCGGGTATCTACGGAGCTATCCAGGACACCGCCATCGCCGCCCTCACGGGCGACCACTCATGGATACCTGCGCGCAACGAGATCTACAGGCGCAGGCGCGACAAGATCTGCGATGCCCTCAAAGCTATCGGCATAGATGCCCCCCGCCCGAAAGCGAGCCTCTACATCTGGGCGCGCGTCCCCGAAGGCTATACTTCACGCACCTTCGCCGATACTGTGCTGGATCAAACCGGCGTGGCAGTCACCCCCGGCTCCAGCTACGGCGCGCAGGGCGAGGGCTACTTCAGGATGTCCCTCACCGTCTCCGATGCCGAGGTGGACGAGGCAGTCAAGCGCCTCACCACTCTATTTTCTACGGCGTCAGAGCCTATGACCGCCGGCACGCGCGGCTTCTAACAGCACACACTGGAGGACTCTTATCAAGAACCGCTTACACGAAACAGACAAGCCCGCCGAAAGAGCCTTGCTCGTCGGAGTCGAGACCGGCAAGCAGCTTTGGAAGCTCGATGACTCTTTGGCCGAATTGGAACAGCTGGCAGCCACGGCCGGAGTGGACGTAGTTGGCAGGGTATCGCAGAAGCTGGGCAGGCGCAACCCCACAACGCTCGTCGGCAAGGGCAAGCTCGACGAGATCAAGCAGGCCCTGGGAGAGCACAAGGCCGACATAATCCTCTGCGACGAGGAGCTTACGCCGAGCCAGCAGCGCAACCTGGAAGACGCCCTCGACACCAAGATCCTCGACCGCACCGCCCTCATCCTCGACATCTTTGCGCGGCACGCTCAGACCCGCGAGGGCCGCCTCCAGGTGGAGCTAGCCCAGCTCGAATATCGCCTGCCGCGCCTCACACGCATGTGGACCCACCTCTCGCGCCAGGCCGTGGGCGGCGTCGGCCTCCGAGGCCCCGGCGAGACACAGCTTGAGGTGGACCGCCGCCGCTCCCAGGAGCGCATCACCAGGCTCAAGAGTGAGCTTGTGGAAGTGCACGGCCACCGCGAGCTGTATCGCCAGAAGCGCCGGCGTGAGGGCCTCCCCGTGATCGCCCTCGTGGGATACACTAACGCGGGCAAGTCCACGCTCCTGAACGCCCTCTCCGACGCGGACGTATACGCTGAAAACGTGCTCTTCGCCACCCTCGACCCTACCACCCGCGTCGTCACCCTGCCTGAGGGGCAGCGTACCCTCCTGACCGACACGGTGGGCTTCATACAGCGCCTGCCTACCCAGTTGGTCGCTGCTTTCCGCGCCACGCTTGAGGAGATCCAGGACGCTGACGTGCTGGTGCACGTGCTCGACCTCACCCACCCTAATGCCGAAGAGCAATCGAAAACGGTCGAAGAGGTGCTCAAAGAGCTGGGGGTCGGCGACAAGCCGAAGATCGTGGCCCTCAACAAGATCGATCGCCTCTTCCCGGACCTTGTCCGCCAGGGCACCAGACGCAACGGAGCCTCGAAGAGCAAGGGGTCCGCGCCCCTCGATACGGCCAGCATCAGCGCCACGATACGCGCCGACCTCGACCTCGGCCCCGGCTACGTGCCTGTGTCCGCGAAGCTCAGTTGGGGTATGGACGACCTGCTCAAGGCGATTCAGGATACTCTAAGCGCCACCCTCTCTCCCTTCAAGGCCCTGATCCCCTACAGTGAGAGCGATCTCGTCTCTTTAGTCCACGAAAAAGGCATAGTGGAGCGCGAAGACCACACCGGCGAAGGCACTCTAATAGAAGGCCGCGTGCCACAACGCTTCATCGCCGCCCTCAGCCGCTACTCAACCAGCTAATCGCCGCAACATACTCAAAGTACATATAAGATGCTAAAATCCCTGTAGGGGCGGACCCACGTGTCCGCCCTCTCCGGTCACATCAATGTAGGGGCAACACATACCTCTCCCAGTCCCTCCAGGACGCAAGAAAGTAGCCACACGGCGTAAGCCTGTGGATCACAGTAGCCCTCTATGACTTTAGCCCCAGAGGGGCGTAAGAACAAGGAACCTCTTCCTTCTTACGCCCCTCTGGGGCTAATATTTCTTACCTGGCATATCATCCACAGGCTTACGCCGTGTGGCTATCTTCTCACGCCCCGGAGGGGCTGGGCCTTACGGCGTTGCCGAAGGCGCAGGCGTGGCGGTGGCGGCATCCACCGGACTTGTGGCACCCATCGTCGCTGTGGCGGTCGGCGCGGCGGGCGTGCTAACGCTCTGGACTGTCGGCGACGGCGACGGCGTTTCCGTGGGCGTGGCGGTGACAGGAGTGATGGGCACCGGCGTCGGCGTCGGCGGCTGCACGGGCGGCGTCGTAAGCCACGTCCGCAGCGGCTCTATCGTGAAGTTGCCCACCGTGTACAGCTTATCGCTATCCGGGATCTTCACGTAGTACCCCGTACCGTCCGGCGTGACCTTCCCTACCAGCAGGGTGCGCTTAGTGCCCGCCGTATCGCTAAAGGTAGACGTCACCATCAGCGGCTGTCCCGCGAGGCCGTACTGCTCCAAATCGGTCGTATCGGAGAGGGTGTACTGCGCTAGCAACCTCTGAAACGAGTCCGCCACTCCCCCTACCTGGAAGAGGTCGGCGGGCTGGTCAACCGGCTCAGTGATTCGCCAGTTTCCAAGCACCACATCCTTGACGAGCACGATCTTATCGCTTCCACTCATCACCTCCAGCCCCTTGACCGGGTTTTCGTCCTCCCAAATGTAGACGTTGGGAGTGGGGGTCTCGGTCCCTGGCGAGGTGGCGCTCCTGGTCGACAGGAAGAACGCCAAACCGCCCAGCACCAGGAGGACCGCCCCTAACAGCAGTGTTGTTCTGTAGCGTTCCATCCTTTACCTTCGCCTCCACCAGTTGTATCCGCCCAGGATCAGTACCACTATCGGCAGCGCGAACACAGCCACAAGCCCGATCAGGCTCTTCTGCCCAGAATCGAGAACCATCGTGCGCGGGGCCGTCGGGTCCTTCGCCCTGATCGATACCAGCTCGTTCTGCCCCGACAGCCAGGCAACCGAATTGCTGAACAAGTCAATGTTGTTCGGATCGAGTTGGACCGCCAGGTTGCTGGGGAAGTCGGCATCGCCATACACCACCAGCCTCGGTTGAGGTGTGGTCGTGTCGGTGGTCGTCGTTGAGGGCTGGATCTGCATGCCTATGACCACCGGCCCAGGCAGGTCGTTAGTCCCGGCGTCGTACTTAGCCTGGGGGTTCTGCGTGTCGGTCTCCAGCCAGCTTACGTCCTGGCCCGTGGACGTCTGTATCATCTGCCCAACGACCATGCTCCCAACCGTGATCGTTGGAGGTCTCAAGCCCATCGCCAGGGGGAAGAGCGTAGGTAGCTGGTTTCGCGAGAGGTCGTCGGTGATGCCGGTCCCTATGTAGTTCCTCACCACCAGTATGGTAGGCTCCTGCGGGTTGTAGTTGTTCGCCAGGTCAATCACTATCCCTGGTACGGGCGTAACGCCATATTTGCCCAGGATGGCCGACATAGGCCCCAACGCCTCCGGCGTCATCTCAGGGTCCAGAAGCATGAGCACGCGCCCACCGCCATCGACGTATTGCTGCAAAGCCGTGCTTTCCCGCTCGGTCAGCGCGGTCTTAGGCGAGGCAATGATCAGCACGTTCGTATCGCTGACCGTGATAGTGCCCGTAAGCAGGCTTATCGCCCTGAGTTGGTAGTTCTCCTTCGTCAGTTGGTCCCTCACCGAGCTATACCCTGTTTGCTCGAAGGAGTCGAAGCCGCGCTCGCTATGCCCGGTCAGATAACCTACCGTTACGACTTCTTCCTGGAATAGACGCACTATCGCGCTGGTGAAGTCTGCTTCGGTAGCCGTGGCCGCGGTCTCGCGCTTCTTGCCGTTATCGAACACGACCGAGCCATAACGCTGGTCGAAGCCAAGCTCGCTGGCCTTCGCAGGCTGCGCCACCGGGTCCACGAACTCGTAGTGCATCTTGCCCGTGCGCGCCGAATACTCTTTCAGCAGGTCTTCCATCTGCTGCTGGTTCACGCCGCTATTCACGTATATGCTGAAGAAGCCGTAGGCAGTCACCTGCTCCGGGCGCGAGTCCAATTCGCCAAGCACCTTGAGGGTCTGGTCCGACAGCGTGAAGTCCTGGCCCGCGGTGAGGTCGGCGCGTGCGGTCGGCACGTTCTCGGCGATGATATTGATGGCGATGCCAATGCCCACGGCTATTACCGATATAAGGGCGGCGTTGGCCGTCAGGCGATTGCTTCGCTTGGCTGCGGCGGCTCCCACCGATTCGGGGGCGATCACCAGGTAGATAGAGAACGCTACGATGGCCCCCACCGCCAGTATGCGGAGCACGGCGTCCCACTGCCCGATATTCAAATTGAAAGCCGGGGTCGTGAAGGCTGCCCAGTAGATCAGGGCCATGGCGAAGAGGCCAAGCGCCACGAACCCGGATACGGTCGCTATGAGTGAGCGTGTAGTAGGTTTCATGCGCGGTACCTCCTTCCCTCGACCACTTGCACGGTCAGGAAGAGCACAACCGCCGTAAAGCTCAAGTAGAACACGACATCCTTCAAATCTACGATCCCGCGCGGGAAGGGGTCGAAGCGGTCGCTGAGCGAGAACTTCGTGAGGAAGTCACTCAGGCCCGCCGATACGCCGCCCGCCACCTGGCTGATTACGAACAACAGCAGCAGGATCACGAAGGCGATTACCGCCGACACCATCTGGTTCGAGGTAAGCGCCGAAGCAAACAGCCCGACCGCCAGGAACGACATGCCAAGCAAGACAAGGCCCAGGTAGCCGCTCCAGATAGGCCCCCAATCGGGGTTGCCGCCGAGCATCATCAAGAGTACGGGGTAGACGAGCGTCAGCCCCATCATCACCAGGTAGAGGCCAAGCGCGCCCAGGAACTTACCGAGCACCACCGACCAGTCCCTCACGGGCGCGGTCAGCAGCAGTTCGAGCGTGCCCGTGCGCGATTCCTCGGCCAGCAAGCGCATAGTGAGCGCGGGCGAGATCAGGAGCAGCAGGATCGTTACCACGCCGAATACGTTGCGTAGCGAGGCTTCGTTAGTGATGTCTACGGACCGCCAGAAGAAGAACCCGGTCGCCACCAGCCAGAAGGCCACTATCACGTAGGCGACGGGGGATACGAAATATGAGCGAAGTTCTTTGCCCGCGATAAAGAGTACGTTTCTCACCGGCGTACCCTCCTTCGGGCCTGCACGCGCCCGCGAGCAGGCTGGGCCACAGGCTCCTCGTACTCTTCTTCGTCATACTCTTCCGTATCGTCGCCGTACTCTTCCTCGGCCAGATCGTCCGGCACTATCTCCTCGTACCGGTCGTCCGGTCCCTCTTTGGAGATGACATCGATAAAGATGTCTTCGAGGGTTGGCCGCACGGCACGCAGCTCTATCAGCCGCTGGCCCGCTTTCACGACGGCGCTCGCCAGGTCGGGGCGCACATCCTTGCCGGGATCGTGTTCGACCTGGTAGGTGTGCTTCCCTTCCTCCATATTCTCCAGCTTGCCGTCGCGTGTTGTGCCATCCGGGTTGAGGAGGCGAGTTGTCCGCACGCCAGGCACTCCGCGCAGCCCGCTAACCACCTGTGAGGGCACGCCGCCCACCTCTAACAGGACAACCGGCTTCTCGGCCACCCCTTCGGCAAGGTTGATAGGGGTATCGAGGGCCACCAGCTTGCCACGGTTGATGATGATCACGCGGTTGCACACCATGCTCACTTCGGGCAGGAGGTGCGTGCTGAGGATCACCGTGTGGTTCCTGCCAAGCTCCTTGATCATGTTCCTGACCTCGGTGATCTGCACCGGGTCGAGGCCCACGGTAGGCTCGTCCAGGATCAGCACGTCGGGGTTATGCAATAACGCTTGCGCCAACCCTACGCGCTGCCTGTAGCCTCGCGAGAGGTTCCCGATCAGCTTGTTCGCCACGTCCACGATGTTCAGTTGCTCCATCACATCGTAGATGCGGGCGCGCCGGTCGCGCGTGTTGAGCAGGCCGGTTAGCCTGCCCCTGAAGTCCAGGTACTCTTGGGTAGTCAGTTCCGTATAGAGCGGCACTGTCTCCGGCAAGTAGCCCAGGTGCTCACGCGCCTGGAGCGACTTTTCGTTGACATCAAAGCCGGCGACCCGCACGGTGCCGGAGGTTGCGGGGAGATAGCCCGTGATCATGCGCATGGTGGTGGTCTTACCCGCGCCGTTGGGGCCGAGGAAGCCCAGGATCTCACCCTTCTCAACGCTGAAGGTGACATCCCTAACCACGGGGAAAGTGCCGTAATACTTTGTCAGGTGCTCCACTTCAATCATGCAGAGCTTTCCTCACTTTCAAGGCGAATTTACCTATCCTGGGAATGGTATGTCTTGTTGAGCCGTCGTATCGGCACACAACAACGTATTGTACTGGATAGGCTTGAAAAAGGCAAACGCTCTGCTGGGGATCAGGGATCAGG
>JBAURA010000138.1:0-12114 GCA_049580985.1 Chloroflexia bacterium | reverse complement strand
GGAACAGGGCACCCACAAGGGGTGCCCCTACGATCCGGTTTTCTCTACCCTTATCTGAACTGTTACATTCCTCAGCAGTATTGTAGGCAGCCACTCCCCAAAGTATAATGAGACCAGCCGGATCTTCTCAGGAGTAACAGCTATGAAAGCCAAAGTAACCAGCAAGGGAGTGCTCATCCCCAAAAGCCTGCTGGAAGGCATAGATGAGGTCGATATCCTCAAGCAAGACGGCATGATTATCGTCGTCGCTGCTCGTGAGGAAGATCCTATCTTTCAGCTAGGTAAAAACCCAATAGAGGCCGGTATCCCAGACGCCTCCGAAAACCTCGATCATTACCTGTATGATAGGGCATAATGGCCGAACGGTCTTCGTTGACTCCGGTTACTGGGTGGCCCCTGAACTGCCCAACCATCCACTGACAAAAAAGTAGGAGCGCCTCAACTCAGCGCTCCTACCCCTAATCACTTCTGATCCCTGACCCCTAATCCCTGATCCCTGATCCCTGGTTACTCCGGCTTCTTCGCCAGCACAAGCAGCACCGTCGTCGCGGTCCTTATCCCCTCCGCCCCGAAGTGCTTCTTGATCTCGTCCTCGTGCGTCTTCCTGAAGTCGGCTTTCTGCTCCGGCGTCAGCCTATCCAGCAGCAGATCGCCCCACGTGGACCCACGCCCGTACTCCCACCAGTCTTCCATCGTCGTGAAGCGCACCGGGATGCTCTCCTCGGTTATCTCCACGTCCTTGAACCCGGCCTCTTTCACCAGGTTGAGCAACCCCTTCTTCTGCCGCGTCAGCTTCGCGGTGTCCGAGTACTCAGGCTGGTCGAGCTTCAGCTCATCCGATAGCTTCCGCAACGCCGCCATGTACGGCTGGCTCAGCGGCGAGAACGCCGTCTCCGGGTCCGCCGTCGTGATCCCCAGCTTCCCACCCGGCTTCAGCACCCGCATCATCTCCTGCAAAGCGCCCTCTATATCCGGGAAATAGAAGATCGCCAGGCTGCACGCCACCACGTCGAACGTGTTATCCTCGAACTCCAGGTTCTGCGCGTTCATCTGCTTCCACTCGATATTCCGCAGCCTGCGCGCCCGCGCCTTCCTCTCCGCGAGGTCGAGCATAGCCTGTGCAAGGTCAATCGCCACCACCCGGCCGTCGGCCCCGACCCTGTCGGCCAGCGCCAGCGCCAGGGTGCCACTCGCGGTTGCTATGTCGAGGCACCTGTCACCCTTCTTCGGCTCTAGCAGCTCCGCAAACCGCGCGTCGGTCTTCTCATGCAGCCCGTGCCCTAACCTATCGTGCTCCTCGACCGCTTTACCTGCTCGCGCCACCACCATCTGGTCGAATTCTTCCGCCCTCGAAAGCGGCCTGGGCGTCGCGCCCGGCGAGGCGGTAGTCTTGGTGGTCTTGGTCGGCATGGCCGTCGTCGAGCCTATGGCTGCCGCCGTGGCCTCCCTCTCTATCTTAGAGGCATCGCCCTGCTGCCTGATGTAGTTCAGCAGCCCACCCGCCAGTATAATGTTGATCTGGCGCATCGTCAGCCCGTGCTTGATCTCGTACTTATCTCCCTTGCTAACGTTGTTCAGCGTCAGGAACTCGTCCCCGTCCAGCAGATCCTCTCGCACGTTCTCTATGATAAGCTCGTCCCGCTCGGAGATCTTGTCGTAGTCCTCCACGTTCACGAACGTCATCGGGATGATCCCAAAGTTGATCAGGTTGTCGCGATGTATGCGCGCGAAACTCTTGGTGATCACGCCCCTCACCCCCAGGTGCATCGGCGCGAGCGCCGCGTGCTCCCGGCTCGACCCCTGGCCATAATTGCTCCCACCCACCACGAAGCCGCCACCCTGCTGCCTGGCCCTGGTCGCAAACGACGGGTCAACCTTCTCGAACACGTACTCCGAAATGGCCGGTATGTTCGACCTCAGCGGCAGGATCTTCGCCCCGGCGGGCATGATATGGTCCGTCGTGATGTTGTCGCCCACCTTCAGCAGCACCTGCCCCGCCATATTCGCTGGTATCGGCCTGTTGATCGGCAGCGGCTTTATGTTCGGCCCTCGCAACACTTCCACCGTATCCGGGTCATCGGCGGGCGGCACAATCATGTTGTCTTCGATCAGGTACTTCTCCGGTATATCCACCTCGATCCTGGCCCCTAGCGTGCGCGGGTCCGTAATCACCCCCGTCAGCGCGCTCGCGGCGCATGTTTCAGGCGATGCCAGGTACACCAGCGCATTCGGAGTGCCCGACCGCCCCTCGAAGTTGCGGTTGAAAGACCTCACGCTCACAGCCCCCGAAGCCGGGGCCTGCCCCATGCCGATACAAGGCCCGCACGCCGACTCCAATATGCGCGCCCCCGACTCGATCAGGTCGCCCAGCGCCCCCGACCTCGCGATCATCGTGAACACCTGCCGCGAGCCTGGCGTCACCCCGAACGACAGCCCAGGATCGACCGTTTTCCCCTTGAGCGCTCCCGCCACCGTTTGCAAATCCACAAACGACGAGTTGGTGCAGCTACCCACCAGTACCTGCGTCACCGGCGTGCCCGCCACT
This sequence comes from Chloroflexia bacterium, assembly GCA_049580985.1. Lineage (GTDB taxonomy): Bacteria > Chloroflexota > Chloroflexia > QHBQ01 > JADMIH01 > JADMIH01. Next base: position 9,569 of record JBAURA010000138.1, on the reverse strand, counting down.
TCCCTCACCGGCACTACGCTGTCCGGGCTGTGAGGCCGCGAGATCATCGGCTCCAGGTCGTCCAACACGATCTCTATCACACCATCATACTCGGCGTCGTCATCGGCTATCAGCTCCGCCCAGTCCTTGCCTCGGCTCTGCGCCTCCATGTACTGCTTCGTGCGGTGGTCCGAAGGGAATATCGAGGTGGTCGCCCCCAGTTCGGCCCCCATGTTGGTGATCGTCCCTCTTTCAGGAACCGACAAATCGGCCACCCCCGGCCCGCCGTACTCGATGATCTTGCCGACGCCGCCCTTCACAGTCAGCCTTCGCAGCAGCTCGAAAATAATATCCTTCGACGCCACCCACGGCTGCCGCTTGCCGATCAGCCTCACCAGCCACACCTCGGGCATCGCCGTGTAGAACGGCCCGCCGCCCATCGCCACCGCCACGTCCAGGCCGCCCGCGCCTATAGCGATCATGCCCAATCCACCGCAGGTGGGAGTGTGGCTGTCCGACCCCAGCAGCGTCTTGCCCGGCACAGCAAACCTCTCAAGGTGCACCTGGTGGCATATCCCGTTGCCTGGCCGCGAAAAGAAAATGCCGTACTTGGAGGCTATAGACTGCAAGAAGCGGTGGTCGTCCGCGTTCTCAAAGCCAGTCTGTAACATGTTGTGGTCAACATACGACACCGACACGTCCGTCCGCACGCGAGGGATGCCCATCGCCTCGAATTGCAGGTACGACATCGTACCCGTAGCGTCCTGCGTCAGCGTCTGGTCGATACGTATGGCGACCTCGTGCCCAGGCTTCATCTCGCCCGACACCAGGTGCGCCGCGAAAATCTTCTGGACAATATTTTGCGGCATTGCAAAGGACTCCTCTTCTGGGTATTGCGCTTCTTTTATGGGTGGGGTATTTTTGATTCCAACTAATATTATACCATATCAGGTACACCGGCCGGAGGGCGAAAGACGAAAGACGAAGGCGATAAGTGCCCTCCAAAATCATACCTCGAAAAGCACAGCAAATGTGCCCATTCCACTATCTTTACGTCTTAATAAAGATGTAACAGAATTGTAACACTCCTGTAAGCAAATCACCCGCTGATGGCTCAGTCCATGCTACTTAGTGTAGCCACAACACACAACATCGGCGGTAGCCCTGCGCGCCGGTACAACTCACTACAGGAGGAAGTTAAATGTTGAACCTCAAACGTTCACTGGTCGCAATGCTCGCACTTTCCATGCTCGGCATGCTCTTGGCACCTTATAGAGCAGCCGCGCAGACAGGTACAAAGACCTATGAAGTGACCGTGACGAACATCACGACGAGCATGCAAGGCCTCTCACCGCTGGTCATAGCTACCCACCCGGCATCGGCACATGCCTGGCAGATGGGCCAGATGGCCTCTCCAGGTCTTGAAAAGGTCGCCGAGGACGGCATGGTCGACCTGCTCGCCGGTGAGCTGAAAGGCTCCGCGACAGATGTCGTAACGACCGGTTCGCACCTTTTGCCAGGCGACAGCATCAAGGTAATGATAACAGCGAAAGATGGCGACGTGCTCTCAGCCGCCACCATGCTCATCCAGACGAACGATGGCTTCACTGGCCTGGACAACGCCGCCCTCACAGATGGCAACACCGACACCATGGCTTATGACGCAGGCACCGAGGACAACACCGAGGCTAAAGCGGACGTACCAGGCCCTCCGTTCGGCGGCAAGAGCAACGCGCCAGACACAAATCCGCATCAGCCTATTGCCCCTCATGAGGGCATTACCGGCAAAGCTGATGTTACCCCCGAGTTCAAGTGGACAGGGCCCGTGGCGCGCTTCACTATTCGTGCCATACCTACCCCCACGATCACTGGACCTACGTACGATGTAACCGTGATGAACATCACGACCAGCATGCAAGGTCTCTCCCCGCTCGTCATAGCCACCCACCCGGCGTCTGTCGATGGCTGGCAAATGGGCCAACCGTCTTCCGCGGGTCTAGAGCTGCTGGCTGAAGAAGGCATGCCAGGCGTGCTCGCGGGCGAGTGGAAAGCTGCGGGCGCGACTGATGTCATGACTACCGGCGCGCATCTCTTCCCCGGCGATAGCATCACCGTCAGGATCACGGCCAAACAGGGCGACGTGCTCTCTGCGGCCACCATGCTCATCCAGACGAACGACGGCTTCACGGGCCTGGATAGCGCGGCTCTTGCCGACGGCAACACCGACACTATGGCCTACGACGCAGGCACCGAGGAGAATACCGAGGCCAAAGCCGACGTACCAGGCCCTCCGTTCGGCGGCAAGAATGCCGGCCCGGCCACCAACCCACTCGGCGTCATCGGCCCACACGAGACCATCCAGGGCAGAGGTGATGTCACCCCTGAGTTCGACTGGACAGGCCCCGTGGCCCGCTTCACAATCCGCACCGTCGCCGCAGGCGCGCAACCTACCAGCGTACCTGCTGCCACTAGCCTACCCGCTACCGCCCTGCCGCCGGTCAGTGTGCCTCCCACCACCGTACCGCCCGTCAGCGTATCACCGACTAGCGTCCCGCCTGACATGCCCAAGACCGGCGCCGCCGACACCGGCATCTGGCTGATAATAGCCACAGGCGCGGCAGCCCTGGCCTTACTTGGTTTCGCTCTACGACGCACAACTAGTTCTAGACAGCAATAACCGACAATCAAAACTGCATAGAACGAAACAGGACCTATAGCGTAGATGCTATAGGTCCTGTTTCCACGATCTAGCTATGTTACTTTGAGATCAGAGAGTTTCTCGATGCAAACTGACGCAGTAGCGAAATTTCTCCAAACCATATAAAATTAACCCATTTGGCTACTTGTATTTGTAGAACAGATGTGCTATGATGAAGAGGAAAGTACTCTCACCCTCCCTGAACGCACAAGGAGGGGCATGCGGACCCTGGTGTCCCTATGTACCGGCAGTAATCCCTGCCACTCTGCGACTAGCCTCTCATCATACATACCGTGCCCAACGCCTAAGCAGTAAGCAATACGCAATACGCAGTAAGCAGTAAGCACAAGCACCTTACCACCGAGGCTAGACGACACGTTGCGTGTCAAGCACAGGAATACCTACGTGCTACGTGTCACGCCCGAACCACCTACCCGATGGGGTAGGGGCTAGGCTCCTGTTGCCCACGCGGAACACGCTCCAGTTGCGCCATAGGGACACCTCTCCCTACTAGCCAACCACCATGACCGTGTAGGGGCGGACCCACGTGTCCGCCCTCTGCCCGGCAACAACCAAATAACAAGGAGAACAACAAGGTACAGGGTGCATAGGACCCCACAGCCCCATGCACCCTCTCCTCCCATACCCTAAATCCAAATCCAAAATACCCTCCGCGTTCTCCGCTCCTCCTATTCTCCGCGATTTCAACACAATATCCTTCTCGTCCTTCGCGTTTCAAAATCCAACGTCCAGTGACTTTAAATACGATACCACCACACGCACCCAACCCCTCCTGCTCGTGCTTAACTTGCTATAATGCAAGAGAACACCCAAGGAGCACCCTCATGCCTACCACAAGGAGCACGAACAACCGCGCCCCTAAGAGCGTTAATCGAAAATCCGCAATCCGCAATCTAAAATCCGAAATCCCGTTGGCGCTGAGCTACGACGACGTCCTGCTCGTCCCCCAACGCACCAGTGTTACCTCCCGCCGTAACGTCTCAACCGCCACCTCCCTATCGCGCAACGTCCGTCTCAACATCCCCATCGTCGCCGCCAACATGGACACCGTCACCGAGCACGACATGGCAATCGAGATGGCCCGCCAGGGAGGCATAGGCATCATCCACCGCTTCCTCACTATCACCGCCCAGGCCGACGAAGTCCGCCGCGTGAAGCGCGCCGAGTCCTTCGTCATCCCGCAGCCCTACACCATCGGCCCCGACGAGACCGTCGAGCGCGCCCGCGCCGCCATGGAGCGCCACGACATCTCCGGCCTGGTGGTAGTGGACGACGCGGGCCGCCTCGCGGGCCTCCTCTCCTCCCGCGACGTTCGCTTCGTCCGCAACCCGGACCTCCCTGTGCATAGCGTAATGACCCCGCGCCAGAAGTTGATCACGGCCCCCGCCGACATCTCGCTCGAAGAAGCATCCGACCTCTTTGCCCAGCATAAGGTAGAAAAGCTACCCCTGGTCGAGGACGGCACGGTAGTTGGCCTCATTACAGCCCACGACCTCGCCCATTCAGGCGACAACCCGCACGCCGTCAAAGACCGCCGAGGCCACCTCCTGGTAGGCGCGGCTGTCGGCGTCATGGCCGAGACGATGGAGCGTGCCGCCGCCCTCCTGGACGCCGGGGCGGACGTGCTGGTAGTTGACGTAGCCCACGGCCACGCCGAAGCGGTCATCGCTATCGTCCAACAGTTGAAAGAGCGCTGGCCCAACGTAGACGTGATCGCGGGCAACGTAGCCACCGCTGAAGGCGCGCTCGACCTCATAGAAGCGGGTGTGGATGCCGTCAAAGTAGGCGTCGGGCCGGGCGCGGCCTGCACCACCCGCATAGTCACCGGCGCGGGCGTGCCGCAACTGACCGCCGTCATGGAGTGCGCCCACGTGTGCCAGGAGCGCGGCGTGCCGATCATCGCTGACGGCGGCATCAAGACCTCCGGCGACATCACCAAGGCCCTAGCCGCCGGGGCCTCCACCGTCATGCTCGGCTCATTGCTGGCCGGCACCGACGAAAGCCCGGGCCAGATAGTATCTCGCAGGGGTGGCCGCTACAAGACCTTTCGCGGCATGGCCTCCGTCAGCGCCACAGTCGCCCGCAAGAAGCGAGAGCAGGAGCTATCCGATATGTCCCGCCAGGAGGACGACGAATGGCTCTCGCAGGTGGTCGCCGAGGGTGTGGAAGCGATGGTCCCCTACCGGGGCCCGGCGCGCGAGGTCCTCTTTCAGCTAGTGGGTGGCCTCCGCTCCGGCATGAGCTACTCCAACGCCCACAACCTCGAACAGCTCTGGCAAAACGCCCGGTTCGTCCGCATCACGCCCGCCGGTCTGCGCGAAAGTGGCCCCCACGATCTGGTGCTGGACTGAGGCTAGCCGGCTATTCGTCCTCCTTATCGTCCTTATTCTTATTGTTGCCTTTGTTCTTGCCCCTGTCCTTGTCCTGGTTCGCACTACCTTCATTCGGCGGTGGTTCCAAAGCCTCTGCGGGTTGCGGGATGACAGCGGTAGGTGGAGGCGGCTGCGCCTGCCACGGGAGATTGAGGCTCACGGTAATTACGTCTCCACTGTGCAGGATCGTGCCCGCCGGTGGGTCCTGACCCACGACGCTATCCGGCGGCAAGCCGGCATCGGCCTCCGGCGGGCCTATCGCGATGCTCAACCTATACCCCTCGGCCAATATCTGGGCTTCCTCCAGGCTTTTCCCACGAAGGTCAGGCGCCACCACGGGCACAGCCGTCGGCGAAGGCACGGGATGTTGCCCCGCATTCCCGCCGGTACCCGCGGCTAGAACGCCCCCCGCCAGCCTGGGTATCACTACCGCCGCCACCGTGAAGAGGGCCAACAAGCCTCCTGCCCATAGCAAGATCGACCTGCCGGCACGCCGTTCACGCCCTGGCACCGGGTGGGCTGTTGCCCGCGAAACAGGCTCCAGGGCCTGAGTCTCAGCCGGGCGCGCAACAGGCAGCGCGCTTGTGCTTGTAGCCGCCGTCTCTATGGGCACAACAGGTGCGCCGGAGATAAGAGGCGCGGCGAGCGTGGGCGCTTCGGGCGAGCTAACGCCCACCGCAGGTATACCTGCGCCCGGCGCATATGCCTGCGTAGGCTGGCCGGCTGCTTCCTGGATAGCAGCGATCTCGACGGCAAACTCCCCTGCCGTGTTAGGGGGTGCGCCGATGCCTGTCTCTACCCTATCCAGCAAGGACAATACCGGCGATGGTATCGCGAGATCGTCCAGCGCCTCCCGGCTTGCCTCTTTCCTCCCGGTGAGCAAGCTCAGCAGAAGTGAGCCAAGCGCCGCCACGTCCCCTGCATCCTGGGGCTCACTTGTTGGGCCGCCCCCCTCGATGATCGCAAGCCGCCCGTTGCCTTCGGCGTCAATCCCCACCATATCCAGCTTGAACGCCCAATCCGCGAGGCCCGACTCCCGGCAGCATTGAAGCCCTTCGGCGGCCTGCCGGGTTAGTTCCAGTGCGCCATCCATGTCGGGCGCGGCTCCATCATGCAGGAAATCGGCGGGCGCGACGGGGTTGAACCGCTCCATCACCGAAAAAGCCCTGCCGTCCGTGACCCCCAGGTCGTATACCGCCAGCACCGAACAATGATACAGCGATAGTGCGGTCCTCTGTTGCTCTTCAAAAGCGCGCACAAGCGCCTGATCGCGGGCTGCGTCCTCTCGCAGGATCTGCAAAGTGACAGGACGACTCAACTGCCGGTCCACGCCGTCGTACAACTCGACTACGCCGTTCGACGCCTGGAACGCTTCTACCTCATATCTGTCCTCAATCGTTTGCTTGTTCAACATATGCGTTCCCTTACATGGACCGTAGCTTCCCGGCGATTGATGCGAAATCGGCGTCCGATTGCGCCCTGATCCTGTCGTACGCTTCCCCTTCCTGCCGCATGATATACGAAGGGTGATAAGTCACGATCACTTCGCTGTCGTCCATCCCTTCCACCGGCCCAGGATAAGGGAACCACTGCCCCCTCTCCACGGTCATCCGCACGTCCCGACCCATGATAGCCTTCGCGGCCACGGCCCCCAGGCAGCAGATGACCTTTGGCTTGATGATGTCGATCTCTCCTGTCCGCCAGATATTACAGGCCTTGATCTCCGGCATGAGAGGCGGCCGGTTCGAGATGCGCCCGCGCTCGCTCTTGGTCGGCCTACACTTGACCGTATTTGTCACCCACACTTCAGCCCGCGCTATGCCCGCCGCCTCTAATAGCGAGTCGAACACGTGCCCCGCCCGTCCCCAGAATGGGTGCCCCGACTTGTCCTCCTCGGCCCCAGGCGCTTCGCCAATGATCAACAACCTGGCATAGGGCGACCCTTCACCGAACACCACCTGCGTCCGCGTAGCGCACAGGTCGCACCTGCAACACCTTACCCCAGGCTCCCTCAAAGCCGCTATCGCTGTAGCCGCATCCGCCGAATAAGCCTCCCCCGCCGCCTGGGCAGGCGTATCTTCGAGCATATCCTGGTGAGGCACAATTATCTCTTCAACACTAGCGTGTGGGTGTACCATATTGCGCTCCTGTAGTTCGTGATACGTGATACGTCATGCGGCAATTACGTTTTACGTTTTACACTCCTATCGTCCTTCGCCCGTGTATAATGTTTCCAAGCAAGCAGTGTGCCTGATATATGCAGAGGGGGTTTATGAGCATGGCAATCGAGCCGGAAGTAGGGCTATCGAAGGAGACGATCTACGAAGGTCGGCTGTTCAAGGTGATCAAGGAGAAGGTGCGCATCCATAACGGGCAGGAGAGAGGACGGGAGATCGTGGTCCACCCAGGTGCTGTCGCCCTGGTGGTGGTGGACAACGACGGCAAGCTCATCCTGGTGCGCCAGTACCGCCATGCCGCCGGACGCGTCCTCCTCGAAATACCCGCAGGCACCCGCGAGCCGGGCGAAGACCCCGAAAGCTGCGCGGTACGCGAGACCCAGGAAGAGACCGGCTACATGCCACGCAAGGTGGAGCGCCTGGGGGGCTTTTACTCAGCCCCCGGCTTCTGCACCGAGTTCCTCCATTGCTACCTCCTCACCGACCTCGAAGAGAGCCGCCAGCCAGGCGACGAGGACGAAAACATCGAGGTCGAGCGCCTGACGGTAGAAGAGGCTATAGCCGCCATCTGGTCAGGGGAAATCGCAGATGCCAAGTCTATCTGCGGCGTGCTGATGTATGCGAACCGTGAGGCGTGAAACGCGAAACGCGAAACGCAATTACGGGACCGCCAAGAAGCCAAGAGCACCAAGTTACGCCAAGGTTTATTATGGAAGTAATTGTAATTACGTTTTACGTTTAGCGTTTCGCGTTTTACGCCTCCCTCTCCCCGATATCCCTCCTGTACTGCGCCCCTGCGATCTTGATCCTGGGGATGTTTCTGTATACTTTCTCGCGGGCCTCGGCTATGGTGGGCGCGGTGGCTACCACGGTTAGCAGGCGGCCACCCGTCGCCAGCAGGGGCATGTCGAAGGAACCGGGCGCGGCCATTTCCGGCTCCCTTGAGAATAGCGACTTCAATACGGAGTCTCGCTTGATAGGGCTTAGCTCGTCGGGTCTGATGGAAACATTCCCCTGTGCTTTCGTGCCTGCGTGGAACACCATCACGCCTTCGTCCAGATCGTCAAGGCCGGTCACCGGCACCGAGGGCGACTTGCCAACAGGGTAGTTCTCCGACGCCACCACCACACCTACCGCCGCGTCATGGCTCCAATTGATATGCCCGGCCTGGGAGAGGTCGCCCCTGGCAACCGCCAGCGCGACATCCTCCAACGGCGTCTGAAGGAGGGGCAGCAGCACCTGGGCCTCAGGGTCTCCGAACCGGCAGTTGAACTCAAGCACTTTCAAGCCCTCAGCGGTGAGCATCAGCCCGGCGTAGAGCACGCCTTTGTAGCGGATATTCTCGTTCCGCAGGCCGTCCACCGCACGCTGCATTACGTCCCGCTCGATCATGTACCACATCTCTGGCGTCACCAGCGCGGTGGGCGCGTAGGAACCCATCCCGCCAGTCATCGGCCCCAGATCGCCGTCCTGCAATCGCTTGTAATCGCAGGCGGGGGGCATCATCGACACCCGCTCTCCATCGGTGAAGGCGAGGGCACTGACCTCCGTGCCTTCGAGGTACTCTTCCAACACCACCGTCACTTCCGCGTCGTCAAGCGGCAGCGCGCCTGATTCGCGCATCCTCGTGACGTCTTCCTCGGCTTCCATCGGGTCGCGGCACAGCGACACACCTTTGCCCGCAGCCAATCCGTCCGCCTTGATCATGAGCGGCCACCCTAGCTCCGGGGATCTCAACTCCGCGAGTAAGGCCTCCATACCGCGCACGATCTTGTAGCGCGGCGAGGGGATGTTGTACCGTTGCATGAAATCTCGCGCCCACGTCTTGCTCCATTCGAGGCGCGAAGCCGCCGCCGTCGGCCCGAAGACGGGCACGCCCAATAGCATGAGCGAGTCGGCCAGCCCGTATCGCAGGGGCACCTCCGGGCCTACGATCACCAGGTCTATGCCGTTATTGAACGCCCAGCCTGCCAGTTGGTCGCACTGGCTCTCGGTCTCGATGGGCAGATCGACGGTCTGCGCGAGCAGCGCCATACCGCCGTTCCCCGGCGCGCAATAGATCCCCGTCACGAAGGAGCTGATCGCCAATTTCCACACAATAGCATGCTCCCGCGCGCCCGATCCAACCACAAGCACTCTCATCACTCACACTCCTATCCGCGTAGTCTTCACCCTATCCAACGTGCGCTTCCATAGATGCTGCTGCACCAGGCCATCAATATCAACGACGCAACGATCCAGATCGCGGCGGCCACGCGGACGCCACGCTGTTTCATGCCGAGCCACACAAGCCCCGGCCAGAGCGGCAGCACATAGCGCGCC
>JBAURA010000137.1:0-15590 GCA_049580985.1 Chloroflexia bacterium | reverse complement strand
AGCATGGTCGTGCCGGGCACGATGGTAGCGCCTGTGCTGGCCGCTACTGAGTAGTTGGCTACGCATGCTGTGGGTGTGGCCGTAGCAGGCGTTGAGGTCGCCACGGGAGTACCAGGTGTGGGGGAGGCGCAGCCGCCACCAGGCAAGCCCTCAACCTCGAAGCCGTACCCTGGGCACCCGGCGTTGGCCGTTATCTCGTGGATTACCACCACGAACGTCTGCCCTGCCGCTGCTGTGAACGAGAAGGGGAAGTCCGCGATGTTGGGAGACCCTCCTGGGTCTGCCATGTACCCTGTGCACAGGGCCGCTGGGTTGTACGAGCCGTTGTACACCACAGCGAAGATGGCGTTGGCTCCCGTGCCTATGCAGCTACCTACGTGCAGGTCTATCGTCACGCACACGGAGGAAGCGGAGGTGTTCGTATACGAGTACTGGTCGTAGTGACGCACCGTACTATCGAACACGCCAGGGCACACCTTGGGAGCGGCACACGTGGAGGCCACCCCGTCGCGGGTCAAGCGCCCGGTCTGGGTGGGGTCTGAAAGCGTGATGGACCCTGTCTGTGAGATGGTCCCGCCCGCGCAGACCGTAGGCGAAGCCACTACAGATGTATTGGTGCGCGTAGAAGTGGCGCCACCAGGAGTGCCGCAGGGAGGCTGAGAGTAGGTGTGCATGACACCGGCGGCCACGGGCGTGCCACTGCCGTTGCAGTATGCCTGCAAGAAGAGGGAGCCTGTGTCTCGCTGCACGCCACCCGTGGCCGAGACGTTGCCGTTGCCGGCGATCCCGTAGATGACGTCTACTCGGCTCTGCCCTTCATACAGGCGAGCCTCTACGTTGACGCGGCCACCGCAAGAGCCTCCGCTGTAGTAGCACCCTCTCCACTCGATGTTCATGATGCGGTTGGGCGCTGAGCCTGAGACTGAGGTGTAGACCCCATCACCGGCAGTGGTCATGAGGATGTCATCCCAGTATGCGTGTATGACGTTGTTGTGGGCAGCGTATGGCTCGCACGCGTTGGTGAAGTCGGTGTTGGTCGACGAGAACTGCAAGTTGCCGTTCGAGATGACGTTCACCGAGTTGAAGACCTGCCCGTAGAAGGTATACGGGAAGGGTAGAGCCAGGGCCACCGAACAGTCGTCGCAGTTGGTGCCCGCGAGGAAGGTGGTGCCGGACACGATGGTGCCGGAGCCCACGGTGAGGTTGTAGTTAGATGTAGCACCGCAGACTGTGGGGGTAACGGTGGGGGTGTTGGTGGCGGTGTTGGTGCGGGTGGCGGTGGGCGGTGTGCCGGTGACTGTGGGGGTGGGAGTGCCGCCGCAGGCATTGAATGTGCCCATGCGGGCGTAGTGCCTGGTGCCTGCCCGGTTGTCGGTCCACGACGTAATGATGGCGGCGTTGGCGCAGTTCTCGAGGTTGCCAACGTGGTTAGCCTGGTAGTCGCCGTGGAAGCCTGCGCCGTTGTAGTTGACCCCGTTCAACTGGAATGGGGCGCTCCACGACGTGCCACTGTCGGTGGACTGGACGTAGAAGTGCCCCAGCGGGTTGTTGGCGTTGTTGACGGAGGAGGAGTAGGTGACGTGGATGGAGTGATCAGGTGATACCGTAATCCACGGCATGTAGTGGGTGTCGTTGGGGTCGGGGTCGTTGTAGATGATGGTCTTGGGGGACCAGGTAACGCCCCCGTCGGTGGAGCGCACGAAGTGGGTGGCGACGCCTACGTCACCCGCGACGCCATCGGTGCGGCGTGCCAGCCAGATCATGTAGACGTTGTTGTTGCCGGGGTCGGCGGCGACGGTGGCCTGAGAACTCCACCTGAAGCCCGCGGGGCCGTTGGAGTTGAAGGAGACCGAGCGCGCGGCTACGTCGGAGCCGGCTGTGGTCGAGATAGGCCAGGTGACACCGCCGTCGGTGGAGGTGGCTACGTGGTAGCGGTTGAAATCTCCGAAGGAGGGCGGGTTTCCGCAGCAGCGTACTTCCATCCAGCCGAAGTAGAGGCGACCACCAGGGCCGAAGCCCATGGAGCCGAACTGGGCGTTACCCTCGATGGGGCCGATGGGGCCGGAATCGAACATGAAGGGTGCGGACCAGGTGAGGCCGTTATCGGTGGAGAAGCGGTTGAAGGTGGAGTTGAAGGAGCCTGTGCCGCCTGTGTCGAAGAAGGTGCCGGTGAGGTAGAGGCGGCCATAGAAGGGGCTGCCCAGGTTCTGGTCTACCCACAGGTACTCGCGGTCGTTGAAATAGGCGGCGGTGTCGATGTTGGATGGGAAGTTAGCCCAGGTGACACCGCGGTCTGTGGAGCGGCCTGAGGTGATGGCAGCGCCGTGCCCCGGGTTGAGGGAGGCGTTGTAGGCGTGGTCCTGGTTGGGAGAGAGAGGAAGCCAGGAGGGTACAACGTCGCCATAGCCGGAGGGGTTGGCGGGGTTGCGAGACTGCCAGGTGACGCCGCCATTGGAGGTGTTGTCGATGGGGATGTTACCCGAGACTATAGCGTATTGGTTGGAGGAGGGGTGTACGACGGCCCCTGGCTCGTTGGCGGAGATGGCGCCGGAAGCGTTGGCCTCGGCCCCCCAGGTGATGGTGGCGAAGGGACCATCGTACTTACGCTGGTCGGCCACGGGGGCCGGGAGGGGGGGGAGGTCCTGGGGGTGGACGAGGCCCATGTTGACGAGAGAGGACATGGAGACGAACTTGAGGCCGGTCGGGAGTGTGGAATAGCCGTCGTTCGCCTGGGCGTTGCTCAGGTCGGTGTTGTCCTTGTTGGCATTGGGGTTGCCCTTGGATTGGCCGGGTGCGCCGCTGGGGTAAGAGGCGCTTGCTTGGAGGGCTACGCTGCCCGCTATGAGTAGGCCCACAAGCAGGATAATTGCGCGCCGCCAATAATACGGCGCTCGCTCGGTTCCCTGTGACATGACTAGCTCCTTCCATCAATAGCATGCCGAATAGCACGCCCAAGGCACACGATTGCCGAGGGACGCACTGATTATAGAGCAGTGGGCGGTTGGTGTCAATACGTTATGGTGCTTGATTTGCTGTCGAACCCTGTTGAACTTTAGCCGTAGCGGGTGATGGCCCGCAGGCCATGACCCGCCGATGGGGAGCCGGTAGGGGCCAACTTGGGGCACGAAAAAGGGGGTGATGGCCCGCAGGCCATGACCCCCGTAGTTCCCGAAGACGTGTTAGTCAGGGTGCGCGGGTCTTCTCGAACAGGGTTGCCGCGTTCTTCAAGCCTTCGTAGGCACCCATTGATACGGCCCATGCGATGAGGGCTGCCAGGAGGGCCGCTATGATTGATTGGAAGCTGATAGTGGCTTCGCCAGCCGCGCGCGCCACACAGCCCAATAGGGAAGCTACTAGCGCCAGCCAGGGGTTGAGGTGCTTGGGCAGTCCGGCCCGCTTTAGTGCCTCCACGATTACGGCGACTAAGCCGCCCCATTGGAGGGCAAAGATAATCGCGTCGATGATGGGGTTGGGGGTTATGGTTGTCATTAGAATGCGGGCTCCTCATCTTTGTATGTGGGGTCGTCGATGTTGAGAGTGACTTCTACGTCGTTGAAGCCGCCAACCGACCCTAGGGCGAGTTTGAGGTTGACACCAGTGCCGACGCCGACGCTCCGGCACCAACGAAGGAACCGGACGCCTTCGTTGATAAGTTCGGGGACACCTTCATCGGGGCCTATGGGAAGGTTGCAGGTGGCAATTTGATTGTATTTCGCGTCATAGATGGTTGCGCGGTGTTTGCGGGCTGTTTCTTCGGCCACGATTACCACTCTCCTTTGCGGAATTGCTGCACATATGGGAGGAAATGGGCCGGGCACGGTTTGGTGGTGCTCGGTTCTTCGGTATGTCCGTATACGTCGGCGCGGCCTGCGGGGATATCAGGTCTGTGATAGCACAGGTGCATGAGGAGGGCGTGTAGTGCTGTGAGTTGGGCTTGGGTGGGTTCCTCGTGCGCGGCTGCGTCACAACATATAGCTAGGCTTTCGGGGTTCCAACTGGCGGAGTGCCAAGTCTTTAGCCCTTCCGGCTGGGTGAGGTAGATACGGCCTGGTGCGGAGATTTTGTAGTGGTGCATGATACCAAAGCCAGGTATCCAGGGGCCTTTTGGGTCGTCGTTCCAGTTACGACCTTTGATGTGGTAGTGGGCCTGTTCGATGTAACGCTGGACAGGTTCGTAGGCCATGTGGGCACGCACGTCGTCTATGTGTACGACTATGCGGGTGATGGCTGCCATTTTGCGGAAGCGTCTGAGGACCAGGTTGGCAGTTGGAAGCTGCTTGCGAATGTCGATGATGAGGGGTGGTTTGTAGGGTTGGTTGGTCATTTGTCTTCGTCCTCGTAGAGTGCTTGCTCGATGAGCGAGGCACAGTTGTTGCATGAGCGGGTGATACCGATTATGCGCCCGATGGTCCGTTCCAGGCGGGTTGCGTCTTTGAGCGCACGTCCTAGACGACCTTCTAGGTCTTTGATAGCGTCGTCACGGTTGTTATGTAGGTAGTTGATTACCAACAGGACACAGGCAAGCACGCCTGGAATGTCGGTCCAGTCCACGGCTGTTCCCCTTTATGCGTAGTGCGTGTAGTTCATGCCCTCTTTGGTCGAGAACCGAACATAGAACGTCTGTGGGCCGTTGGGGGTTGTGTGGTCCCATTGCCAGTCGGCTACTCGCATATCTCCGGTTATTTTGAGCGCAAATGAGAAGTCAGAAATAAGAAGTCAGGAAGATGTAGGGTCCGGCCATGCGCCTATAGTGATGGTATCCTCAGCGCGCCATGTCAACCGCCAACGGAGCGGTTCGGCGGGTCCCCAGGCAGGTGCTCCCGTCGCGGGAGGTCGCCCGTAGAGCCACTCCATGGATAGTAGGTCGCCATCGTAGTCATGATAGGGGTAGCCAGGTGCGACGCCGCGCGGCGACCAGCGTGCAACTTTGTAAATGCTGCCAAGGACCGCATCCATTACGAGGTTGAGGGTGTTGTCGTCATACACGAAGCCCTCTAGAGTAAAGTCGGTTACTTTTGAGGCCAGGCCCGTGTCGTAGTGGCTGTGGGCCGATAGCGAGTAGGCCCACTTGACTATATCGATTTCGGTTGGGGTGCCCGCATGACCGAAGGTGAAGGTAGCTCTGGTTGAGAGTAACCAGTTCTCGGAGCTCTCGCGCATGAATAGGCGTACTCGCACGCCTAGTTCCTTCCATACTTTTGAGTTGGCGCGGACGATGCGGCGCTTGTGGCGCCCTACGATGCGGGAACCGACCCACACACCGCTGATGGTGTCTTGCGTGTCGTGTAAGACTTCGTAAAGCCTTTGCGCATCGTCGGCGAGGTTGTCGAAGCTCTGAGTGGCACTTGTGATGAAGACGTTGTAGTCGATGATGGTCCATGTCGGTCGGGCCGTGCCAATGGGGTTGTACTCAAACGAGCTTGCGGTGAATGTCAGGTCGCCTTCTGGGCCATCAGAGAGGGCGCGGAAGACGGCGAAGAGCTTGAAGCGGGTAGGTAGGCCCTTGGGGATAGCGCCCTCGTGGGCTTGTTGGTCGATGTTAGTCCATAGGGTGGCGTTGCTTTGGAGGCGGTTCAAGATGAACTGCTCGGCGCTCCATGTTTCGTGGTGGTTGGGCATTAGAAGACCTCCCTGATATAGAGGCGGCGCAGGGTCATGTCGGATACCTGGCCGTAGGATACGACCTCGAACCAGCGCCCGAAGTCAGCGGTCCTTACGATAGTGGTGTAGATTTCGACGAGTTTCGTGTTATCACCGCGTAGGGCATTCTCTGGCACGCCGTTGGCAACGGCCATTAGTAAGATGTAGTCGTTGACTACTAGCTCGCCGGCTGGGTCTACCCTTTGGATGCCGGTGGTGTCTGCTTCAAGCCTGCACGGCACGCCTGAATAGTCGATAGGGGCGGGGCTGGTGATGATCTTGCGTCCGCCACCCGTATCGGCGGCGTAGCTCCACACCCTGACCATACATGTATCGGTGAGGGTCAGGCGAGCACTCTCGGCCTGTTCATAGGCTAAATCGCGTCCGGTAGGCATAGCTATTTCCTCCTTTTGTGGACTGGATTGTCGGGTTGACGCCAGTATGGGCCTGTAGGACGGGCATCAATTGCGCTTGTCAGGCGTACTTTAGCCAGGTCGAGTAGTTGTAGGGCTGCTGGTATCTCGTCCTTGGTGAAACGGCGTCCTGCAAAGCCTGCTAGAGCGTTGTAGAGATAGTGGTCTGGCTCTGTTGGCCCGACCCTTCGGCCCTCGGCGGACATTACCGCTATTAGGGCTATTTCGAGAGGGTTCAACGCTGCCCTCCCTTGTGCATTTCGGCGACCTTCCGCCTGCGATACGCTAAGGTTGACTTGTCCATGGAAAGCACTCCTTTCTGTGGTCGAGGGCCGAAGGGACTTGCACTCCCTTCGGCTCGCTTGTTGTTGATTGAACTTCATGTTACTACGTATCGCTAGGTCTGCATAGATACACCTCGTTATAACTCACTGTGGGGAGGTATAAGAAGTTGTTTGTAGCGTTGTGTGGCTGTTTGTAGTATCATTCGGGTAGTCTGAGTTGGGGGGTGTACGCGTGGAACTACTAACAGTCGATGAAGTAGCAAAGGTGCTCCGGGTAAGTGTCTTTACAGTCCGGCAGCTACTGAAGGCTGGGAAGCTGCGTGGTGTGAAAGTGGGGCGTCAGTGGCGGGTCCGGCAAACGGAGCTTGACAAGTACCTGGCAGGTGAGTAAGAGGTAGGGGTAGACATGGCGCAGAACTCAAAGGTCAGAAGGCGTAAGGGTGGGCGGTATCTGGGGCTGAGGATGGGCGTGGCGAAGGCTGAGGAGCGGACGATACGTCTGGCGGCAGTGTTGGAAAACCAGACCGTTACCGAGTTTGCTATGTCGGCTTTGATGGCGCACGCAGCCCAGACGCTGGAACGGTCGGGTATGTCGTACCCTGTGCATGAGCTTGGGGGTAAGACCAGGCAGCCAGAGGAGTAGCGTCATGTGCCGCTCCGTTTGCCCCATACGTCGTGTGTGTTGGGTGTAAGGCCTGCGGCTAGCATTTGGTTAGGGGTCATGCAGAGTGGTGGTTGGTAGGTGGCCTGCGTGTGGCGGTGGATCAGGTGGGTATCGAACGCGGTTACGCCGGTGAAGAAGAGGGTACAGTCCTGGCACTGGCAGGTACGGCTACCTACTTTTAGCTCGGCTCTTTGGTCCCTGTCATCTCCGAGGCGGCTTCGCCTATTTGTGGTATCGGTTTCACTACTCGGCTGGCGTGTCATATTTGCCCTTCCTGGTCCTGCTAGAACCGACGTTTACTGTGCAGCCTGTGGGTTAGTAGTCAGCAGGCACGAGGCTAGCTTCTAACTTCTGACTTCTTATTTCTGACTTCTTGGCTATGGCTCCAAATCCGACCGCGAGCTCGGTATGATGCGGACTGGGCGACGTGATAGGTAGTGTTTCATGAGGTCGCGGACCTGAAAGTATTTTTGGGACACGCCTGAGCGGTGGGCAGCGCCTGCTCCGACCCCACCTGTGCTGAAGGTGTATTGCTCTTTGAGCGTTGCAAGCCAGGGTTCCAGGGCGTCTACGGCGGCTGCGTAGCGGTCATAGTGGTAGCCGGTGACGCGTATAGGCATGAAGTTGGAGGCGTCGTCGGTGAAGGTCCACTGGCCTGTGACGCTGTTTTGGGTGTAGAGGGTGTCGGAGATTACGTTGCCGTTAGGGTCGTACAGGATGGCTTCGTCTTCCCACCAGCCTTTCGCGTGGTTGAAGATGCGGTAGACCATGTTGAGGTCAATCATCTCGTGCAAACCCCAGAGGCGGGCCTGGACCGCTTGGGTGCGGTGGGCGTCTAGCTTGGCTTCTAGTTCCTCGTCGGTAAAGTGTTCTTCTTCTTCGTCGGCAACCATCTTGCGGAGGGTTTCCACGAGGGTTTCCATTGTGGGTCTGATGGGCATTGTGGCTCCTAGGCGGCAACTAAGTACGCGGTAAAGCGTATTTCGTTACTGTTGACAGCGTAGGCGAGGCGGACATAGCGGACTGGCCCGTCGAGATCAGGGAGGGTGGCAGTACGGCGGAAGTAGCCTGCGCTGCCGATGACGCCCAAGGCGAACACCTCGAAGACAAGGCCAATTGCGGGGTCTTGGGTGCCCTCAAGGGTGAGGGTTAAGTCAATGGCGGGGTCGCCCTCGATGGTGCGTATGATAGCGCTGATGCCCTGAGTTAAGGGCTGGTCGGATAGGTCGAGCCAGGGGCCTGCGGCGTCTTCGTCGTAGAACTGGTTGGGGACTGCTAATTGTTCTTTCATGGGTATGGGGGTCTCCTTGTGTCAGTTAGTAGGGGCGGCGTTCGGGCCACATATTGGGCGTCATTGCCTGGGGACTGTGACTAAACCCGTGCTCTGCCGAGAATTTCCCGATTGACGCCGCCCCTCCCAACTGTCTAGCTAGCTTTTGACCCAGACGCCGCGAGCGTCGCTGAGTTCTTTGACGCCGTAGAGTACGTCGAGGGTGACTTGGGTGGCGAGGTAGGTTGCGTTGTAGGCCCAAACGACGCGGATTATGTAACCGCTTGTGGGGTCTGTGATGTGGGCGACCTTCGCACCTGTGCCCTTCTCCGGGGACCGCATCTTGCGCATGGCGAGCATGATAGCGTCTTCGCGGAAGGCTAGGTTGTCGGCTTCGTCGGGAGCAGGTACGGTGTCCACCACTATAAGCTGGCTCATGTGGAGGTCCAGTCCGTAGAGCCTACCGATAGATCCATTGGTGATGACTTCGGGTTTGGAGTAGGCAAAGTAAGTGGCAAGGGCGCTATCGGCCATGAGCGCCCATTTGTCCTTACTGCCCATTACGAGATGCCGCTTGGACTGGGCAACCTTGGCGTCGTCTAACGCCTTGGCTGCGGCGCGGATGGTGGCGGCGGTTAGGTCGGTGCCGAATGTGCCCACTGACACGCTGAAGCCCGTAGCCAGGGCCAGGAGGTCACTGTCGATGGCCTCGGCCAGGGGCGCAACGGCGGCATCGATGTAGCGGTCCATCGCGAAGTCGTTTGCCTGGGCTGCGGCCACGTCTTCCAACAGGAAGCTTACGTGCTTGTGTTTGTTGAGAGTGACTTGTACGGTGGCCCCGCCCGATGGGGTCTGGAGAGTTACGGGGGTATCTGCGGCCTTATCCTGGGCGGTAAAGGTGCCAGGGTAGGGTATGTTGAGCACGTCACCCTTGGAGAACTCGTTGGAGTAGTCGGTGTCTCGAGAGACAAGCCGCCCCATAACGGTGTTTGCGCGCAGTACCTTGATGGCTTTCTGGCCCCATATTTCAGGGACGAAGCCTGCGGTATCCATGATTGCTTCGGTTACGTTAGCCATGGTGTTAGTTGCTCCTGTGTTTAGGTTGGTGGGTAATTAGTCGCGTATGCGCCCGTCGCGCATCGCGTCCATGATGGCGGCTTCATTCTTCGCAAAGAAGGCTGTGTCGGTGAGCTGCGCCCGGCTGAAGGTGGGTTTGCCGCCTGGGCCACCTGCGGGTGAGCGTGGGGGGTTGATGGGCCGCGTGATACTCGCAGGGGGTTGTGCCTGGTTGGGCACAAGGGCTGCCTGTAGGCGTGTATGTGCGGCCTGTAGCAGCGGCTCCAGGTTGGTGGGGTTGCCTGCCTCGTCGTAGGTTATGGCTGTGGCGTCCACCAGGCTGGCGGCTAGGGCGGTGTCAGCGATGCCTAGCCGGGTCGCTTCGGCGGTGATCGCCTGTTGAGTGGCGACTTCGCGCACGGCTTGGTCGCGTTCTTCCTGGGTATAGAGCATTTGCTCAGGGTTTTCCGGGTTCTGTATTGGCATCGTCTTCTTCTGTCTCCTCTGTCTCTTCGCGCTCCATGCGGGCGCGCTCTTTGTTGGGGTCGTACCCCCGCTTGCGGGCCAGCGTTTCTCTCGACGCTAAGCCTAGTTTGGCGTCTTTCTCTAGGACACGGCCCTCTAGTTCGGGGTCGCCTGGAAGCAACTCCGGCCACTCTATTGAGACGCCGAGGTTGGGGAAGCCGCCGATGGTTAGTATGCGCTGGCACAGTTCCTCCAATGCTGGGCCTGCAAGTACGCGCATTTGGCTGGTTAGCTCTAGCGCGGGCTGATAAAGGATGTGGAGTGCCAGGCCGGATAGGACGCCGATGCTCTCTACCTTTCCGGTGGACACTTCCGGCAAGCGGGCAAGCTCGTTGAGCGCCTCGCGGAGGCGCATATAAAGCCGGTCCATTTGTTCGCCGGAACTCCGCATTTCAAGTAGGCCAAGTTTGCTATCCTTGTCGGGTAGCACAATGGTTTCGTCGGGCGCGGTCTGTAGTTCGCTCGCCTCGAAGCCGATGCCGTATTGTTTGGGGTGCCCGTGCATCAGGGCCGTCTTGTTCCAGTTGGAGAGAGTGAGGTTGAGCTTGCCTATCAAGTGGAGGATGTCTTCGGTGAGAGTGGGCAAGCCAAAGTAGCTGTTGGGGAGCGGCAGGTTCTGCCAGTGGACGATAGGTGGGAAGGGATAGCCCCACACGCCCGTTGCTACCTCCGTCCAGGTCTCTCCGTCCAGGCTTGTCTCGCGTGCCTCGTCCCAGGTTGTGTCTTTGCGGGTCCAGGTATCGCGGCTGTAGAGGGTTGTGCCGTCGCTTGCGTAGCCGAGTTGGTAGACGGTGTATTTGGTCACGTCCTCAAAGTCGGATGGGCTGGTTTCCACGTCGCACATGGTTGGATCAAGGTTTACGAGCCTGGGCAAGGTTGTAGGTACTGGAACCAGTTGCATGAAGAGGTCGCCGGACATACAGCCGTTGAGGGCAACTTTCTGCAAGAGGGCCATTTTGTGATTGTGTCGCCACGTGGCGTCAAGATAACGTTGGGCCTTCGTGAGTGTGTCGGTGTCGCCTGTTTGCTCGTCGTCGGTGACATCGAGGGTTATCTCTTTGCCGAAGAGGGCAGTAACAGACTTATTGACAATCACGCGGGCCAGGTTGATACGTATGTTGGGGTCAACCTCCTTGTCCCGTACGGTGAGGGTGCGCTTGTAGTAGCCGTGGTAGGCTTCCCACGCGGCGATAGTGTTCCAGACCCGCATAGCTGGGTCATAGGAGTTGAGCCTTTGACTTAGTATTGATAGGTTGTTCAATCATCGCCCCCTTGGGGTAGGCTTAACAGGTTGGGGAGGCGTTGCACGCTACCGGCCTTCCGGTCCCATTCGGCATCGCGGAGGGAGCGCCCCACATCACCGCGCAGCCGCAACAGGATTTCGCGGTACTGGTTGGTTATGCTGGGGTTGTCTTCGTGCTTGCTTTCAAGGAAGAGGCAGTCGCCACGGGCTGCGCGCTTTGCCACCCAACTGCGAGGTTGCGGGTTGCAACAACCGACGATTTGCTGGTAGGGCATGCGGTTGTTGCGTAGTCGGCTAGTAAGGCCCATCCAGGCCTTTTCGCCTATTTCGGTGCATTCGATTACATGTATTCGGTCGTATTGCCCGGACATGATTTTGCGGGCGCTGTCTGGGTCGTCCAGCCCGCCGACAACCACCACTGAGCCGTTGGGGTATTCGTAGCGTTCGACGCGGCGACCCCCGAAGGGGTGAACTTGCTGGCAGGGCGCTAACACTTCGTCCTCCCAGGTGACCAGGGCCGTTTCGGTTAGCGTGGTCCTCTCCAAGCGGAGAATGAGGCCGCGCATACGTGGGTAGAGCTCGGCGCACAGATTGAGTTTCTCCAGGTGGGCGCGTGTCTTGCCGGTGCCCGCGCCTCCCCAGATGACTATCTCGGTGTCGCGGCTGTGCATCATGGTGCGGGCTGCACCGAATGGCTGGTAGTAGCGCCCCGCTGGCACCTGGGTGATGGGTAGGATGGCTACTCGGCTGCTCATAGCATCTCCGGGTCAATGCCGATGATGATTTTGGGGGCGTCGTCGCTCGTTGGTCGGGCGAGTAGCCCCACAGCTTCCAGGAAGTCCTTGACCTGGGTGGCGGTCCCGCCCTTGATACCTTCCATGTACTTCCCAACCATGTCGGGTATCTGGTCTTTTAGAGCATCTTGCATCACCTCCCCAAGCTGGCGGATGAAGGCGGGGTCGCGGCGCAACGCCCGCAAAATGAGTGGGTCACATTCCAGGAGGAGCGCGAGTTCAGCCTCTGTCGCGGGGGTCCGTGCCGAGAGGGGGGTAGCGAGCCAAGCGAGGTATCGGTCCACTAGGGGTTTCATCGCGGACTGGTACTCCGTTTCGGACGGTTTCTGTTTGGTGCGTGGCAACTGTTGCTCCTCCTGGTTTGTGGGTTCGGTGGGGAGTATAGCAGCATATTATTGAGATTGCAATAGAAATGTGGAAAAAGTATTGATATTCCGATAAAGTCATGATAGCGTCGTCTTCCACCACAAATTAAGGAGGCGGAAAGATGAGGCTATATCGGAGGTATTGGCGGGTGCCGTCGTCAACGGTCAAGGATTTGTACTGGCTAGTGACGGTGATGCCTAATGGTTCGACCCTTTGCAATTGCCCGATGCATGAGGAGGGGAAGGGGGCATACCCTTGCTGGCACGCGATGCTTGTGTTCGGATTGCAAGCGGAGAGTGCGCGGAAGGTAGCGCCTGATAGGGTCGTGGCGCTGGCTCGGCGTGGCGACCTGGGCGCGCAGATGCGCGTGCTGTCTGGCCGCGTGAATAAGCTGAGTGACGAGGGGAATTGGGAGAGTGTGGTCTATGTGACACGCACGATGTGGCGGTACATGGAGGCACTAAAGAAGTTGGGCTGGCCGGAAGTGGCCCGGAGGGTGACGCGCGACTACTCGCGGAAGGCAAAGGGGGGGAAGTTTAGAGATGGACGCTGAGTTTGGGCTTATGTGTCAGGGGGATTGTGTTGAGGTGCCGCTTATAGATGGGCGGTGCTTTCGGTGCAGTCCTGAAGATGCGCATCTGTTTGAGGGGAGGCGGTGGCGGGTATGTGCTCTTGGCTACGTTGTGGTTAGTGGGCATGCGGGTTGCAAGGTTTATGGGCATCATGTGGTGATGGGTAGGGCAACGGGTGGCCTGGTCGTGGATCACAGGGATAACGACAAGCTGCACAACTGTCGGGGTAATCTGCGTTGGTGTAGGCAGGTACAGAATTGCTGGAATGCACGGAAGCGTAGCGATAGTAAGCACCCGTATAAGGGGGTTATGCTGCTGCCTGGGGAGAGGCGTAACCCCTGGGTTGCGCGGATAAAGCGTTATGGGGTGGGTTACTACCTGGGGGTGTTCCCGACGGTAGAAGCTGCGGCGCGGGCGTATGACGCGGCGGCTGTGCGCCTGTTCGGGGAGTTTGCCCGGCTTAACTTTCCTGAGGAGTTAGCGCTGCTTGTCGAGGGCGCGGAGGAGTTGCGCCGCGAGCTGGCGGCCCCATTCGGGGAGGGCGTTGTAGAGGGCAGCCACATCTTCGTCGGTGGCGTTGGTGGGGATGGTGGCATCGCCGAGCACGAGGGCATCGAGGGTGACGCCAAGGGTGCGAGCGAGGCAGGCTAGGGGCTTTATGCCAGGGGAGGCGACGCGAGAGCGTTCAATATCAATGATGGTTTGGTAGGGTATGCCTGATTTGGTGGCAAGTTGCTTGACTGACCATCGGCGGGTTAGGCGTAGGGCACGTATGCGTGGGCCTATTGCTGCGATAAGTTGGTCTATATCTTCGTTCACGGCGTTATTATACGCTACTTGTGGGCGGAAGTTATGCACGTTGTGTAGGAGGTTGGAAGGGATGAATAAGCGGTTGTTGTTGGCGGCGTTAGATGAGACGCCTGGGTTGCAAACGATAGAGCGTTTTATCCTTGTGTGCTATGCGGTTTGGGCAAATGAGGCTGGAGAAGCGTGGCCTGGGATTAAGAAGGTAGCGGCACGGGCTGGGGTAGGGCCGAGGTATACGCAGATGGCGCGTTCTCGTTTGCGGGATATGGGGTACTTGTTGCCTTTGCCTGGGCCTGGGAACGCGCCGCAACGTATGAGGGTGTGTATTCCGCCTTTAGACCTAGAAGCAGGGTTCACCCCTCCTGAAACGGGGTTCACCCCTGGCCCGAATGGGGGTTCGGGGATGGAGGAAGAGGGGAGCGGTGGCAGTACGAACGCTACAGGCGTGGCGGGTGCGCGAAAGGTAATAGAAGAAAGAAGAGAAGAGAGAAGTGTTAATACTTCCTCGCCAAATAATAAAGGGGGGACGAAGGCACCGCTACAACCGTGTCAGCAGGCGGGCTGTAACCTGATGTGGCATGGGCCGTTTTGCAGGGACCATGACCCAAGACGGAAGAGACGTTGAAAGGAGAATGTGGATGCTTGCGACCATAAGCAGGGTATGCCTGCAAAGTATATTTAGTGCGATGGACCGGCTGTTGGGGGACTGTGCGCGCATCTCTCGGATAGACCCAGCGCTTGCGCGTGATGCGAAATGGAAGGACATTTGGAGCGACTTGCACGAAGCGCAGGAGAAACTTGGGAAGTACCTGAAAGCGGAGGCGGCTGAGAGGCGCAAGGCAGGAAAGCAGCACCAATGTTCTAATAAACGGTCACGGGAGGATATTCGGCGGTGACCTGCGGAGAGGGGGCGTAGGGGGAATTGGGGAGAGGAGGGGCCAGGCGCGGGCGCTGACTATGATTTTGGAGAGTTGCCCACGGGTCACGTTGTTGGAGGGGCGGAAGGTGCCGTCAGGGTAGCCGGAGATGACATCGTGGAGGAGGCCGGTCTCTACGTAGGTATAGTGCCACGCGCCGGGGAGGACGTCGGAGAAGTGCTGGCCGCAGGAGCCGCCAGTTATGAGTTTTGAGTTTTGAGTTTTGAGTTGCGGGCTGTTGGCTAACTCATAACTCATAACTGAGAACTCATAACTTGGCTGGCAGAGGGGCCAGGCATGGCCGAGGACGACCATTTTCATGATCTGGGCGCGGGAGGCGGGGTTGGAGGGGCGGAAGGTGTTATCTGGGTAGCCGGAAACGATGGAACGGCAGACGAGCCAGTTGACTGCCTGGTAGAAATACTGGCTTGGGTAGACGTCGGAGAAGGTGACACAGGGGAGAGGGGTGGGGGTGTTGGGGGGCGCCGGGGTGCGACTGTTGGTAGCGGTGCGGGTGGGGGTAATGGTACGGGTTTGGGTAGGTGTGCGGGTGTCGGTGGGTGTATAGGTATTGGTAGGCGTGCGCGTAGTGGTGAGAGTTCGCGTGAGGGTGGAGGTGCGGGTATGGGTAGGCGTACGGGTGTCAGTGGAGGTGCGGGTAGATGTAGGTGTGCGAGTCGGGGTCTCCGTGGAGGTATTGGTTACGGTGGCCGTCGGTGCCGTGGGCGTTCGGGTGGGGGTGTGGGTGCGCGTGCCCGTGATGGTAGTAGGAGTGGCCGTAGCGGTACGCGTAATAGTGGATGTCCGACTTGCGGTGGGTGAAAGGGTGGGTGTACGCGTGTCCATGACAGTAGTTGGAGTTGCGGTGAGAGTCGGCGTAACAGAGGGTGTAGCCGTTGAGGACGGAACAGCCGTAAATGTCGGGGGGCCCGTTGGTGTGCGGGTGGGGGAAGCGGTAGTCGTAGGGGTGTGAGTGGCAATCAATGTAGATTGGCCGGTGGGGGTGGCGGCTACAGTAGAGGAGGCGACTGCTGTGGCC
>JBAURA010000136.1:0-1655 GCA_049580985.1 Chloroflexia bacterium | reverse complement strand
ATTGAATTCGTCGTTGCTGAAGCCCAACTCCGCGTACCAGTGCTTGTGACCGTCCATCGAAACATCGGGCACATTCAGGTGCGCGGCTAACAACCGCCCTACGGTGCTTTTGCCTGTGCCGAACGGGCCGATCAGCACAATCTCATCTCTCATTTCATACCTCTTACTCACCACTCAGAGTCTCCAGGGGCGGGGCATTCCTTACGTGGATGTTGGCGAAGGCTGCGAGGGAGAGTGCCAGGAATAGCCCGGCGAACGCCAGGGTGGTGGACCGCGCCCCGACCCATTCTATCAAAAAGCCGGTCAGGACGGCTCCTAGGGGACGCGTGCCCCAGGCGATCAGGCGGAACGAACTGTTTACCCTTCCTTGTAGCGCGTCCGGGATCATAGCCAGCCTATACGTGTATTGCACAACATCGTAGGCGGGCCACATGGCGAAGGATAGGGCCACGGCCAGAGCAAAGACGAGGAGATTGGGCGACAAAGCGATGAAGGGGAAGATGATCGCCTGGTAGAGAACGACGCTGGGGACAGCCTGCCCGTACGTGAAACGACGCTGCATCCACCTGCCGATGAAGGTACCCACGATTCCGCCGAGCGATGCAACACTCAGGATCAGCCCCACATCTGCATCCTGCGCTCCCAGTTCTTTGGCGAGGATGATGAGCAGGAGCGGGCTAGAGAACAACAGGCTCAGACCGGAGTTGAGGAAGGCCTGGAAGCGCAGCAGGGGGCGTTGCCACCACCACGAGATCCCCTCTCTGATCTCGCGAAGCAGGTCTTTCTTCTCAATCGTTTCCTGCCGTTCCGCCTGGAGAGGCTTTCTGATGAACAATAGCGTGATCACGGACCCCACGTAGGAGACAGCATCGACGATGAAGGGGGCCATCTTGCTGACGCCTTGATAGAGAAGCGTGCCAACCGAAGGCCCAACCAGGAAGGCCAGGGTATCCGCTACCTGGTTCTGCGCATAGGCGGCGGGCAACTGGTGCTTGGGCACCACCCGCGTAAGGGCAGCGGTCTCGGCGATGTTGTAGAAGACGAAAAGGGTGCCCTCGATGAAGGCGTTCACGTAGAGTTGCTCTATCGTCAGGACTCCGAAGAAGGAGGTGGCAGGGATGCTCGCCAGGCTCAAGGCGCGCCCCAGGTCGCTCAGGACCATGACGAGCTTGCGGTCCCACCTGTCGATCAGCGCCCCCACGGGCAGGCTGAATAGCAGGTAAGGGAGGCTGGACAGCGCCCCGGCGATCCCGGCGGCTGCGGGCGAGCCGGAAAGGAAGAGGATCAAGAGGGGGAAGACTACGCTCGAAGCCGCCGTCCCTAGCGTGGAGATGGTCTGGCCGCTCCAGAGAAATACGAAATCGCGGTTGCGCCAAACCGAACCGCGATCAGCCTGGGTTTCGACAGAGTTCGACATTGTTAGAGAAACGCGAGGCGCGAAAGACGGAACCGCCAAGAAGCCAAGAGCGCCAAGGTTCGAAGGTATTATAGTGTTTGCGCTTCGCGTTTCGCGTTTTGCGTTACGTCTCGGTCGCTACTTTCTCTATGGGCTTGGCGTTTCGCACGTGGCTGTTGAGAGTGGTCGCCAGGGCCAGGAGCACCGTCACCAAGCCGTAAGCGATGATAGTGTTGGCCGTACCGATGGAGCCTAGCAG
>JBAURA010000135.1:0-22567 GCA_049580985.1 Chloroflexia bacterium | reverse complement strand
CCCTGATGACGTGCGTACCCGCGCCGGTTATATTGGGGCGGGCGTGGGGCACGTTGAGGCCCACCTCCTGGGTCGTCTGCTCACCGGAGAGCTGGAGGCTGCGCAACGAGCGCTCCATCTCGGCGGCGCTGCTGTAGCGCTGGGTGGGGTCCTTGGCGAGGGCCTTGAGCACGATGGCCTCGAGGCGCAGGGGGACGTTGGGGTTGAGGGCGCGGGGCGAGGGCGGCGCTTCGCCGATGTGCTTGTAGGCCAGGCCGACGGCGTTCTCGCTCTCGAAGGGGAGCCTGCCGGTGATCATCTCGAAGAGAGTGACGCCGAGGGCATAGATGTCGGACTGGGGCGTGACGCGCTCGCCCTTGGCCTGTTCGGGCGAGAAGTAGTGGGCGGTGCCGAGGGCGATGCCGGCGTCGGTGAGGCTGAGGTCGGAGACGCTCTTGGCGATGCCGAAATCGGTCACTTTAATAGTGCCGTCGCCGGTGAGGAGGATGTTCTGGGGCTTGATGTCGCGGTGGATGAGGCCGCTACGGTGGGCGTATTCGAGGCCGGCGAGGATCTGGGCGGCGATGTTGACCGCGCGCTCCAGGGGGAGGGGGGCGGTGTGGCCTTTATTGAGTAGCTCCTTGAGGCTCTGGCCGGCGACGAACTCCATGACGATGTAGTGGGTATCGGCGTCCTGGCCCACGTCGTACACGGAGACGATGTTGGGGTGGGTGAGGTTGGCGGCGGACTGGGCCTCGCGGCGGAAGCGGGCCACGAAAGGGGCGTCCTCGGCGTACTGCTCGCGGAGGATCTTGACGGCTACGATGCGGCCCAGGATGTTGTCGCGGGCCTTGTAGACGGTAGCCATGCCGCCACCGCCCACGGGGGCGATCAGGGAGTAGCGCCCGTTGAGGACGCGCCCGTTGCCGGCGTTGGACGATGGCCGGCGAAGGACGGACGGCTGAGGGTCGTCCGATAGGCCGTGTGCGCCTTTGTCTGTAGTTGCCAAGAGGTTGCCTTCTGTCCCGGTAAGTCGGCGTGCCGGAGTGTGCGCATGTCCCGCGTGCGCGTATCAGGACTCTATCGTAATCAAATCGGCAGGCAATAAAGGATTATCCACATCGTTGGGGACATGGCCTGGCGGTTAATTGTAATTGAGTGGAGGTAGGGGTGTCAAATTGGATACGGAGAATTGCGTAGTAGACCGGCTTGCGGTGGGCCACTCGTGGAAAAATGGCCGGATTAGGTCGGATTTGGTAGAATATAGTCTAGCAGAAGTCTACCAGGAGGCTATCCTATGTTGTCTCAGCCGATAGGGGATGACACAAGAGAGATTGTTGTGTCGAATCTGCCCGCACACGCGAGCGAACCCGCCAGACAAACGTGGCCCAGCGATGAGCACTTGCCACGTTTTATCGCCCTGGCAGCATTGGGCATGGTAATATCGCTGGCGCTTGCCTTCTCCGTGCCTGCGTGGACGTGGCTGGCTCCTTTGGCGGGTGTGTTGATGGTTTGTACAACCGTTGGCTTGTACTACCTATCCTGGCGCGCGCCAAAGTTGCTTGTTGTGCCTCCCGCGGACAGCGTAGAGCAGAGGGTGTCTCGATATCGCAGGCCGGAGTACAGGCGATCATATCTGGTGCTGGCGTTGCGCGCGTGTTCGTTCTTCTTTTGGATGGGCACAATATCCCTGATCCTACAATGGTGGAGTCTGACGAGAGATTGGGATGCGTTCAGGTACGGGTTAGCGCCGTTGGTACTCGGTTCGCTCATCTACCTGCTTTTTGCCTTTATGTGGGGCCGCGAGGGAAGCTTATTAGATCGAGCGTTGAATAGTAAGTGGATAGTGGGTATCGCGGTGGCGCTGGGTGTCGGCAGCGTGATAGCGCTTTTCTGGTGGACGCCGGCGCTGTTGGGCCAGTTCAAGGTGGGGCAGGCGGCGCCCTGGTCGGAGCAGTGGCCGTTGGTGCGGCAAAGAATCGAGAAGGAGTATCCGGGCGCGGTCCTGGTCTACATAGGAGCTTCGAGGGAATACGACGCGCCCGCGCGATATGATGCTGCCCTGGAAACGCGATTCCTTTTCAAGCGTAGTGACGGCACCGATATGTCCGCCTATATCCGGGATACAAACCCTGAGGCCACCCTTCGCACCCACAGTGGTAAACCAAGCTTTGAATCAAACCCATATACGCAGGCTGACCTGGACGGCCTGAGAGCGCTCTATAGCCACATCCGCATTGGCCCGCGCGACGCCCTAAACTCTGCATTGGCAGCCCTCGGGGATGATACTCCTATCCCTTATGACAGACTAGGCCCTTCTATGACGCTCTCTCTGGACAATCCCAGGCGTGTGAAGGGCGACACATTTGACCGGCTGGGCAAGCCGGCTGTATGGCAGGTGCAATTCTGGAGTAGAGATCCAGATGCTGACGTTCGAGTGTGGGTGGACGCCGAAACCGGAGAGGTCTTGCTTCGGGAGAAGGGCGGCTAGCGATAGCTTTCGGAGGTAATATGAGACTTAACCCGAATGCCCTCCCTGAATACCAGCCCCAACCCGTCGATAAGCGCAAGTGGGTCAACTTGGTGTGGATTGGTATCTTACTGCTTGTGGTCTTTAGCTGCATATTCATGATCGTCATAGTGACCAACGGGGCGAAGATCGGGTGTATGCTTACGAACTGCCGGTACAACCCCAGTGGGCCTGCGGTAAGCTGGGCCGAGCAGTACGAGGCCGCGCAGGAAGCGGCGCGGAAAGCCGACCCGGACGCGGTGTTGGATGGCGTGCACGCGGAGCCTGTAGCGGATTGGCCGCGAGACTGGACGATCTCGAACACGCTGGAACTATCATTCCGCTATCTAGTGCCGTCGGGAAACCAATACGTGGAGTGGCAGGATAGCTCTCCGGAGAGTACGATCAGGACCTGGGCGTACACAGATCCGGAGGTTGACGATAGCGACCGGGAGCGGTACGAGAAGGCGAGTGAGAAAAGCGCGGAGCGTGAGCGGGTAGTTGGCGAGATGCAGGTCAGTCCGCGAGAGGCTGAGATAGCAACCTGGCAAGAAGCGATAGATGAGGCCAAACGCGACGGCGTTGACATCGAGCCGTGGATCTACCTCGATTTCGAGTCTGTGAGTGCCGGGGCGCGTCCCACCTGGGAGATCTTCTATTCCGCGATACCAACGAACGATCCGCCCGGGCTGTTTGGCAATTTGGGTATCATCTTCAATTACTCTTCGAAGTTTAGCGTAGACGCTACGACGGGTGAGATTGTCGAACGCGATATGGGGAAAGAATTGAACATCACGCCCGCGCTGCCCGTACCTTGAGAGGAGCGCTATTATGATTTCGACACCTACAGACCCCAGGGACTACAGGCCGCAGGAACTGTGGACGCCCAAATCCGCCCTGATGCCTCTCGTTCTGGTCCTCCTGGCTTGCATCATACCTGTCGCCGTGTCTCGGGTAGTGAATGTCGGGGACATGGCCTCGGATGCCTGGCACTGCTTTACCACCGAGTGCGATCCTGAGGGTGCTGCCGTTTCCTGGAAGGAGCAATTGAGCGCAGCCGATGCTGAGGCGCACAAAGGGGGTCGCGAGGCTATTCTGACAGGGGTCGCGGCAGAACCTGCTGCCTTCAGGGAAGCAGATTGGAACCCTGATAAGGCGCTCGACGTTACGTTTACTTATGTGCTTACGGACGGTCGAGGGCTTGACGTGCGGGTGTGGGATACAAGCCCTGCTTCCAGCATACGCACTTCAGTCGATAACAAGGGCGGCCTTCCTATTTCTCGTGATTACGCAGATATGGCGGTGAAGAAGGAGGAATTGGCTGCAATCGTTGCGGGCATGGCAATCAGCCCCAGGCAAGCCGCGCGGAAGGTATGGGAGTTCAGGCAGGAGAATTGGGGCCTCGAGGCCAGCTACGGCTCGCCTCGGATCGGGCTGACGTTTAGCGCCGGTAGATGGCAGGGCGAAGTGGAATACAACATAGATAGGGAGTGGAACGTATACGTCAGGTCGGTAGAGGTGGACTACAGTGGGTACAGATACTTCACTGTTGATGCCGTAACGGGCACAATCAAGGCGGGACGGGATATCTATTCTCCCGTCCCGCCTACCCCTAGCCCGACACCATAGGCGATCTTGTCCGGCACCTGCGTGGCCGCTCCTTGCTACTCATTCAATCATGAACTGATTCTGGTAGAATTGAAGTTAGCAAGAGTCTACTACATAGGCGAGGCTACCTTATGCAATCTAAACATGTCGAGAATACCACACAGGAGGGCGTAACATCGTATGCGCCCTCCCCAACCGCCGAACCCGCCTTCCCAGCGTGGTGGGAGCGCTGGCGGTTCCTGTTGCCGCTCATGCTGCTCATCAGTATCCTGGGTCAGTTCTTTTGGCCTGCCTACCCCGACATCTATCCGTACCTAATCATCTTCGTGCTGGTAACAGCTGTGTGCCTGTGGTACGTCCACATCCGCGCGCTCATATCCGCGCGCCAGGTTATTAACGCCGCTGACGTAGGGTCGTCCAACGGCCTATTGAGCGTCAGGCGCACAAAGGGCACGTTCTATATCATGTTGATGTTTCCGGCATTTCTCTTTACCCTGAGCATTGCCTTCATGCTCTTCTTTGATAGCGCGGTTTGGGGCGACTCCATGACGCTGGCATACAGCGTTACCGCGCTTTTTGGAAGCATTCTGTTTGTTACCATCCGGTTGCTCAGGGGCGAGAGCCTATCTCGCCTCGTGTCGCGCAGTGGGGCATGGCTACTTACACTCTTTGTGATTGTTATGGCCCAGGTGTCGGTCTTCACGGCGACCTTTTTCGTCGTGTCGTAGCTTGTCGCCGGATCCCCCGCGCCGTGGCCCCAGCTATTCGCCTTCGCCCAGCGAGAAGCCAGGCAGATAGGCGGCGACGCGCTCCTTGTCTATGTGCTGACTGGTGATACATTCGCATCTACACCATTATCGTCCAGCTCCTCTCCCATGCGGCTAAGCTTCAACTTTCGCGCCCAGGACCGAGAGGTTCTCATTGATGTAATGGACCTGCTACCACTGCTACTTCTGCTTTGAAACCGCAGTCTCCCTAACCCCCCTATCAACCAACGTCTGCCCACCGACAACCGATAACCGACAACTAACAACCGTCTCTCAATCAACGGCCCGTTCCTTGCTTAAACCTGTATTGCGCGAGTTGCGAAAGCGTGTACAATGGTGGGGCATCTTCCCGCCGCGTCTCGCCCACGCATCACCCCCTGCAACTCCCGCCGTATTGCAAATAAGTGCTCCCTTTAAGGCACAACCCAGTCAGGAGAACGCACGTGGCGACCCAAACCAAAGAAGAAAAGACGTATTACGGCATGGACATAGCCCAACTGTCCATAAACACCATCCGCACCCTGTCGATGGACGGGGTGCAGAAGGCCAATTCGGGGCACCCCGGCACGCCGATGGCGAACGCGCCACTGGCGTATCTGCTCTACACGGAGATCATGCGGCACAACCCGCGCGACCCACACTGGCACAACCGCGACAGGTTCATACTGTCGGCGGGGCACGCTTCTATGCTCCTGTATTCGAGCCTGTACCTGACCGGGTACGACCTTAGCCTGAACGAGCTGAAGAACTTCCGCCAGTGGGGTAGCAAGACGCCTGGGCACCCTGAGTACCACGATACGCCCGGCGTGGAGACGACCACCGGCCCGCTGGGGCAGGGGGTAGGCAACGGGGTGGGCATGGCGCTGGCGGAGCGGTGGCTGGCCGAGCGCTTCAACAAGCCGGGCTTCCCCATCGTAGACCACTACACTTATGCCCTCTGCTCGGACGGCGACCTGATGGAGGGGGTGGCCTCGGAGGCTGCCTCTATCGCGGGGTTTCTGAAGCTGGGCAAGCTGATCTATTTCTACGACGACAACAACATCACCATAGATGGGCATACCGACCTGGCTTTCAGGGAGGATGTGGGGAAGCGATTCGAGTCTTATGGGTGGCACGTGCAGCACGTGGCGGATGCGAACGACCTGGATGCGTTGCGCAAGGCGATCAAGGCGGCGCAGAAAGTGCTCGACCAGCCCTCGATGATCGTCGTGAAGTCGATCATCGCGTATGGGTCGCCTAACAAAGCGAACACCTCGGAGGCGCACGGCTCGCCGCTCGGCAAGGACGAGATCGCGCTGACAAAGCAGAACCTGGGGTGGCCGTGGGACGAGCCGTTCTACGTGCCGGACGAAGCGTTGCAGTACGGCAGGCAGGCGCGGGTGCGCGGGGCCGAGCAGCAAGCTGAGTGGAAAGACCTGATGAAGCGGTACAAGGCAGAGTTCCCGGAGGCCGCGCGCGAGTACGAGCTATTCATGTCGGGGGGCCTGCCCGACGGCTGGGATGAAGACCTACCTACGTTCCCGCCGGAGAAGGGGCCGATGGCTACTCGCACGTCGTCGGGGCAGACGGTGAACGCTATCGCCAAGAAGGTCCTCAACCTGGTGTCGGGCGCGGCGGACCTGTATCCCTCGACCGACGTATATATAAAGGAAGGGGGCGACCTGAGCGGCGACAACTTCCTGGCCCGCAACGTGCACTACGGGATACGCGAGCACGGCATGGGGTCGATCCTCCAGGGGATTGCGTTGCACAAGGGGATGATCGCTTTTGGGTCCACTTTCCTGATCTTCTACGATTACATGCGCCCGCCGCTGCGATTGGCGGCTATCATGAAGAACCCCTTGCTCATGGTCTACACGCACGACAGTATTGGCCTGGGCGAGGATGGGCCGACGCACCAACCGGTGGAGCAGCTTTTGGGCTTGCGGGCTGTGCCAAATATGTGGACGATCCGCCCCGGCGATGCCAACGAGAGCGTATATGCGTGGCGCGCGGCGCTTATGCGGCGCGATGGGCCGACCACCCTGATCATGTCGCGGCAGAAGGTGCCTATCCTGGACCGCACGAAGTACGCTCCCGCCGAGGGCGTGATGCGAGGCGCGTATATTCTGTCGGAGGCGAAGGGGGGCAAGCCGGACCTCATCCTGATCGCTACGGGCACGGAGGTGCAGTGGGTGGTGGGCGCGCAGCCCCTATTGGAAGAGCAGGGGATCAAGACCCGCGTGGTGTCGATGCCGTGCTGGGAACTGTTCGAGGAGCAGGACAGATCGTACAGGGAAAGAGTGCTGCCGCCAGGCGTGAAGAAGAGGCTCGCCATCGAAGCGGCCACGCCGTTGGGCTGGCAGAAGTGGGTCGGGGATGAGGGTGAGGTTATAGGGGTAGAGACCTACGGCGCGTCGGCCCCCGCCGAGATCATCTTTGAGAAGTACGGCTTTTCGGTTGAGAGCGTGGTGAAGCGTGCGCTGGCCCTCGTGGGCAAAAGCGGCGGCAAAAAGACGCCTGATGAAGGCGAGCGCCCGCACCGGACCGACAAATCGGCCCCCCACGAGCGCGACCTGGAGAAGAAAGGCAAGACGCAGACGGAGATGGAGACGCCGGCGGAGAAACAGAGTTAGAAGTCAGAAATGAGAAATGAGAAATGAGAAGTAAGACGTGAGAAATGAGGTATGGGGAGTGGGATTTGCAGATCTCATTTCTGACTTCTTACTTCTTACTGCTCATTTCTCACTTCTCCAAAGGAGATAGACATGGGGAAAACTACGTTACATAAGCTGGCGGAGCTTGGTCAAAGCCCCTGGGTGGACAACATCACCCGTGGGATGATCACGTCGGGTGGGTTGCGGGGGCTGATAGACAAAGGGATCGTAGGGGTTACCGCCAACCCCACGATATTCGAGAAGGCCCTGGCAGGCTCCAGCGACTACGACGATGCGATAAGCGACCTGTTTCGGCAGAACAAGAGCGCGCGGGACATCTACCACAGCCTCTTGATCGAGGATGTGGGCGCTGCCGCCGACCTGTTCAGGCCGGTGTTTGATAAGACGAACGGCCTGGATGGTTATATCTCGATAGAGGTAGACCCCGACCTTGCTCACGACACTGAAACCACCATCCAGCAGGCGCTTGAATTCAACGAGACACTCAACCGGCCCAACGTCTTTGTGAAGGTCCCGGCTACCGCTGAAGGTTTACCGGCTATCGAGGAGCTTCTCTACCGGGGTGTGAACATCAACGTCACCCTCATCTTCTCGGTGGAGGTGCACAAACTGGTGATGGAAGCCTACTTAAGCGCGCTGGAGCGTCGAGTGGAGGAAGGCAAACCGGTGGGCAGGATCGCCTCGGTGGCCTCCTTCTTCGTCAGCCGTGTGGATACGAAGGTGGACAAGATGCTCCAGCTGCTGCTGGACCAGGAGCAAGACCCCTCGTGGCGGCAAACGATCTCTTCACTGATGGGTACCGCCGCCATCAACAACAGCAAACTGGCTTACCAGGAGTTCCTCAAGGCGTTCGGGACGGAGCGTTTCGAGCGTCTGAAGGACCACGGGGCGCGCGTGCAACGCCCACTGTGGGCCTCTACTTCCACCAAGAACCCGGCGTACAGAGACGTGATGTACGTGGAAGAATTGATCGGGCCGGACACCGTCAACACGATGCCGGACAATACTATTGAAGCCTTCCTGGATCACGGCAAAGTGGAGCGCACCATAGACCGCGAACTGGACAAGGCAGGCGAGCAGCTTGCATTGCTCGAGCAGATAGGGATCTCGATCAAGAGAGTGACGGAAGAACTTACCGTGGAGGGCGTGGAGTCGTTCAGCAAGAGCTTTACCACGCTTGAGACCGGTATCAGCAGTAAGCGTGAGCAGTTGATGTCAGGGGCGGCAGCAGGAGGCGAGTCTAGCCTGGGGGGGCTTGAGCCGCAGGTCCGCGAAGGCCTGCGGCGAATCCAGTCCAATAATGTAATCTCCCGCATCTGGGAGCACGACCCCTCGGTGTGGAAGCCGGATGAGGCGGCGCAGAAGAGGATAGAGAACCGCCTCGGCTGGCTGGGGGTAATATCGAACATGCAGGAGCACGCGGGCGACGTCAGGTCGTTTGCCCAGGAGGTGCGAGACGCGGGTTTTACAAGCGTGGTGCTGCTGGGCATGGGTGGCTCGTCGCTGGCTCCTGAGGTGATCCACCACGTATTCGGGCCATGCCAGAAGGTGGGGGCGGAAGCATATCCGCGCTTCTTCATGCTCGACTCCACCGAGCCGGGCACTATCGAGGCTATCGAGCGGCGGATCGACCTGGCTAAGACTCTATTTATTGTGTCCACCAAGTCGGGCGGCACGATAGAGACGCTGAGCTTCTACCACTACTTTCGCAAGAAGGTAGAGGAGGCCAGGGGAGAGCGCGCGGGAGAGCACTTCGTGGCGATCACAGACCCCGGCACCGCGCTTGAGAAGCTGGCGAACGAGGCCGGGTTCCGGCGCATCTTTCTTAACATGCCAGACATCGGTGGCCGGTATTCGGCGCTATCTTATTTTGGCATCGTGCCTGCCGCGCTCATGGGGGTGGATATTGACGCGCTGCTCGTGAAGGCTTCCGAAGTGGCGAAGGCTTGTTCCGATTCCATACCTGGCGATAACCCCGGCGCGTGGCTGGGCGTGGTGATGGCTGAGGCGTGGAAGGTAGGGCGTGACAAGGTGACTATCTTCACGTCGCCCGACCTGGACAGCTACGGCCTGTGGGCCGAGCAGTTGATAGCGGAGAGCACGGGTAAGGAGGGTAAGGGGCTGGTGCCGGTGGTGGGCGAGCCGGTGGGGAGGCCGTCGGCCTACGGGCGTGACCGCCTTTTTGTCTACCTGTCGATCCGGGGCGCGGCGGATGTACGCCAGGAGCACGACATACAGAAGCTGGAGGCGGCGGGTCACCCGGTGGTGCGCCTCACTATGGAGAGCAAAGATGATCTGGGGGCCGAGTTCTTCCGATGGGAATTCGCCACAGCGGTAGCGGGCTGCTTTATTGGGATAGACCCCTTCGACGAGCCTAATGTATCGGAGAGCAAGGAGAATACCCAGCGTTTGCTCGATGTCTATCAGCAGGAAGGGAAACTGCCCGAAGCATCGCCGCTTGTGTGGGGGGGCGTCTCCCTGTATGGGGATGGTGAGACGCTGGCCCGCGCGGGTTGGGAAGGCACGCTTGGGACCGCGTTGCATGCGTTGTTCAGCACCGCCCGGTCGGGGGATTACGTGGCGATGCTGGTGTATATGCCGACCACGGGCGAGCATGAGGAGTTGTTCCAGGATACCCGCGTGTCTTTACGCGATACGCTACGGGTTGCTACTACCTTTGGCTACGGCCCGCGTTATTTGCATTCGACGGGCCAGTTGCATAAGGGCGGGCCGAACAAAGGCGTGTTTATCGAGGTGACGTGCGACCCTCGCCGCGATCTCCCAATCCCCGGCCAGGGCTTCACCTTTGGGACGCTCGCACGGGCACAGGCCCTGGGCGACCTGGAGTCGTTGCAGAAGCACGGGCGGCGGGCGATACGCCTGCACATCAAGGGCGACCATGCACAGGGTGTGGAGCGCATACGGGAGGCGATCAAAGAGGCAGTTGAGGGTTTGGGGATTTAGGTAGGGTGAAGCTATGAGTTCTATAGCACAACGTCTGATCACAGCAGAGGAATTCTGGTTGCTGCCTGGAAGTAAGCACCAGGAGCTTATTGGTGGGGAGGTGGTTGAGACTATACCGCCAGGTGGAATACATGCTGAGATAGCAGGTGAACTGGTCAGGCTCCTGCGCAACTGGTTTAAACAAGGTAGAGGTGGTTATGCGGGCGTTGAAGCAGGCTTCATCCTGGCTCGTGACCCGGATAAAGTTCGAGGGCCAGATGTATATTTCGTGCGGCCAGAGCGGATTCCAGCTAGCGGGGTGCCTGAAGCCTTCTGGCCTATCGCGCCGGACTTAGCCGTCGAAGTTGTCTCACCGAGCGAAACGGCGGACGAAGTTCGGGAGAAGGTGCGCGACTTCCTCACGGCGGGGACGCCTATGGTTTGGACAGTCTACCCTCGGAGTCGCGAAGTTGTGGTGCATACAGCCGATGGGCTGGCAAGGACGTATGCGGACGAGGACGTGATCGAGTTCCCAGAGGTGCTGCCGGGGTTTTCGTGCAAAGTGGCTGAACTGTTTGAGTGATATAGAACAGGAGGCTGAATTGAATGCGATAATGCTACGTGCTCACTTTGACGGCGAGAAGATTGTATTAGACGACCCGGTGGAGCTAGAGCCAAATGCAGAGTTCATAATCGCCATCTTACCGCAGGAGCAGTTTCACGAAGAACATGCAGCCTGGCTGCGCTTGTCTATGGAAAGCTTAAACAGCGCTTATGGTGACGATGAACCTGAATATACACTGGATATGATTAAGGAGCATAATCCCGATTATGAAGGAAGGTGATGTAATCCTGGCTCAAATTCCACAAGCTGATAGGCAGGCGAAGATTCGTCCTGCTATTATCTTACGCGAATTACCATTTTACCGGGATTTCCTGGTGTGTGGCTTAAGTACCCAACTTCACCAGCAGATCGTTGATTTTGACGAGATTATCTCATCAGACGATGATGATTTTATATCCAGTGGCTTGATAGCTATCTCCGTGATAAGGCTCGGATTCTTAGGGGTAGTGTCCAGTAACGTTATAGCCGGAACTCTGGGATCAATTTCAGTCGAACGACACAAACACTTGTTGCAGAAACTTAGTGACTATCTGACAGATTCTAAGTAGTAGCTTCTATTCGTATTTGGTTGCATGCATAAAATAACAAACGAGGAGCAAACACATGGAAATAGGATTCATAGGACTGGGCAGAATGGGCGCGAACATGGTGCAACGTCTCCTGCTGGGAGGGCATCGCGTCGTGGCTTACAATCGCTCGCCGGATAAGACGCGCGAGGTGGCCGAGCATGGCGCTATCGCCAGTTTCACGGTCGAGGAGTTGGTGGATAATCTCAAGGAGGCGCCCCAGGTGGTCTGGATTATGGTGCCCGCGGGCGACCCCACCACCCAGCAGATACAGCACCTCATCCCGCTGCTCAATCCGGGCGATATCATCATAGATGGGGGCAACTCCAACTTCCGGGACTCGATAGCGCGCGCCCGGTTGCTGGCGGAGCACCATCTACACTTCATGGACGTGGGCACTTCGGGCGGCATCTGGGGCCTGAAGAACGGCTACTGCATGATGATGGGCGGTGAGCGGGAGATATTCGAACACCTGCGCCCTCTGTTCGCCACCCTCGCGCCCGGCGAAGACGGCTATGACTACTTCGGCACGCACGGCGCTGGGCACTTCACGAAGATGGTGCACAACGGCATCGAGTACGGCATGATGCAGGCCTACGGCGAAGGCTTCGAGATCATCAAGAACAGCGACTATAACGTGGACCTCTCCCGCCTCTCCCGCGTGTGGAACAACGGCAGCGTGGTCCGCTCGTGGCTGCTTGAACTGGCCGAGCTAGCCTTCCAGCAGGAGGGTAGCGGCCTCGATGAGATTAGGGGCTACGTGGAGGACTCGGGAGAGGGCCGCTGGACCGTGATGGAGGCTATCAATCAGTCGGTACCCGCGCCTGTGATAACCCTGTCGCTCATGGCCCGCTTTGTGTCGCGGCAGCAAGAGTCGTTCAGCGCACAGGTGGCATCGGCGCTCCGCAACCAGTTCGGGGGCCATGCCGTGCGTGTGGCCGAAGCTATCGAATCGATGGTAGCCGCCGAGACGCAGAAATCGGTCGCGCCCTCTACGCCTTCCATCCCTGCCACCACCGTTACCCCTAGCAGCGATCAGGCAGCGGAAGCTATGATGGATAGGATACAGGCAGCCGAGGACGCCGCCGAAACGGTGCCCGACCCCTCAAATGTGGTCAAGGGGATCCAGGGGACAGCGCAAGAGATCTACGAGTCTAGCATAGAAGAAGGGACGAACCCGGCTGGGGGTAACAAGTGATGGAGGTTGGGGATTAGGGATTAAGGGGTTAGGGATTAGGGGTTAGGGGTTTATTGATCAGTGTGATGGTTGGAGTAGGAGCAGTAATGTCGAACACTATCGAGACAATGCGGGGAATGTTGACGCCGCTGACCGCGTACTGGACTTTGCTGGTGGAGAGCTTGCCTGACGAGATCATACAGCGGCCCGCAGCGCCTGGCGAGTGGTCGGCTCTCCAGTGTCTGTACCATCTGCTCGATAATGAGCGCCTGGTATTCTCGGTGCGCATGCGCCTCTTTTTGTCCGGGGGCGATGCCTTCCCTGCCTTCAATCCAGACGAAGAGGGCACGGACTACTCGCAGATGTCGCCCGCCGAAGTGGCGCGGGAGTTTGCCCGGCACAGGAGTGAGAACCTACAACTGCTTGAGCAGGTGCAGCCCCAACACATGGCGTTGGAGGCGCGCCACTCCGAGCTAGGCATGGTCACCCTGGAACAGCTACTCAACGAATGGGTGGCGCATGACCTCAACCATACCATCCAGGCCGAGCGTGCCCTGATGCAAGCGTTCATCCCTGGTTGCGGCCCCTGGCGACCCTACTTCAAGGAACACGATTTGGACGGTCGATAGTTGTCGGTTGTCAGTTGTCGGTTGTCAGTTTAAGATGAGTATTACCGACAACTGACAACTCAAAAGGAACGCTTATGGTCTCGCTTTTAGAACCTGTCCTAATAGAAAAAGAAAACCCGTTGCGCGTCGGCTTGCGGATGAGGCGTATGCCCGCGCCGTGTGTATTTGTGTTGTTTGGAATTACGGGCGACCTGGCGCACCGCAAGCTGTTGCCCGCGTTGTACAACCTGTCGGTCGAGCGGAGGCTGCCGCCCAACTTCAGCATAGTGGGGTTCGCGCGGCGGGACTACACCGACGAGCAGATCCGGGAGGACCTCAAGGCGTCGGTCGAGAAGCATTCGCGCAACAAGCCCTCGCAACGTCCGGGCGTGTGGAACTCCTTTGCCGAGGGGATATTCTACGTCAAATCCAACTTCGACGAGCCTGAAGGGTACAATAGGCTAGCGGACCGCCTCACCGAGATAGACGAGCAACGTGGCACGCTTGGCAACCGCCTCCACTATCTCTCCACACCCCCCGACTTCTACCCTGAGATCGTGCAGCAATTAGGCGCGGCGGGCCTGGCGAACAGCCGTCCGATCTCTATGGCCGACGGCACGAGTAACGGTGCGGGTGGCCTCTTTATGCCCCTCGAGACCGAAGACGCATGGAAGCGCATCGTGGTGGAAAAACCGTTCGGGCACGATCTGGCGAGCGCGCGCCAACTCAACCGCCAGATTAGCGAGGTGTTCAACGAGGAGCAGATCTACCGCATAGACCACTACCTCGGCAAAGAGACTGTACAGAACATCCTGGTGTTCCGGTTCGCCAACGGTATCTGGGAGCCGATCTGGAGCAGGCGCTATATCGACAACGTGCAGATCACAGTGGCCGAGAGCCTGGGGGTGGAGGACCGCGCCTCTTACTACGACAAGTCGGGCGCGCTTCGGGATATGCTCCAGAACCACATGATGCAGCTCCTGGCGCTGGTGGCGATGGAGCCTCCCGCGTCGTTCGATGCTCAGTCGGTGCGCGACGAAAAGGCCAAAGTATTGCGGGCGATCAAGCCTTTCACCCCGGCGGAGGTGGCGCAGAACACCATACGCGGGCAGTACGGGCCTGGATCGATCTACGGCAAGCCTGTACCCGGTTACAGGCAGGAGCCGAACATACCGCCCGACTCGGATACGGAGACCTATGTGGCGGCCCGCTTCCACGTGGACAACTGGCGGTGGTCGGGCATACCCTTCTACCTGCGGCACGGCAAGCGCCTCCCCAAGCGCGCCACCGAGATCGCCATCCAGTTCAAGCCGGCGCCGCTGGCCCTCTTCCAGCACACCGCCGCCGACGAGTTGCAGCCTAACGTGCTGGTGCTCCATATCCAGCCCGACGAGGGGATCTCGGTAAAGTTCGAATCGAAGCTGCCGGGGCAGGATATACGCCTGCGGTCGGTGGACATGAACTTCAATTACGGCACGTCGTTCGGCATAGAGACGCCCGATGCCTACGAGCGCCTGCTGTGGGATGCGATGATAGGCGACTCGACCCTGTTTACCAGGCGCGACGAGGTCGAGTTGATGTGGACGCTCGCCACCGCCATCCTTGATGCGTGGCAGCGCATTCCACCCCCCACATTCCCCAACTACAGGGCGGGTAGCTGGGGGCCGAGCGCAGCCGATGAATTTATAGCCCGCGACGGGCGGCAGTGGAGGCGAATCTGATGTCCGACCCCGAAGTAGCCCAGGTTGCGAACGTCGAGCCACCTGCTGACGCGCAGCAAGTAATAGACAAGCACCCTTATATCTCCAACAAAGATCCCGCGACCCTGGATTCGGGGGCGGCCATACCTGTGGCGGTAGAGTACGTCGATTCGCAGCTAACGGAGCTGTGGCGTGACGTGGCCGAGGCCGCGCAGGCCAAAGGTGGCGCGCAGGCCGTCACCACCGCCCAGGTGCTCAACCTGGTGGTGCGGGCCGCTTCGTACGAGGCCGCCAACAGCTATATCGAGGCGATAGAGCGGATCACGGGCCGCCACCCCTGCCGGGTGATCGTGGCGACCACCGACCCGGGCGAGCCAGAGCTGCCGGTGCAGGCGTGGGTGTCAATTCATTGCCAGATACCGCCGACGGGCGGGCGGCAGGTGTGCTGCGAGCAGGTAACGGTGGCCGCCGGGGGCGAGTCTACGCGACGGTTGCCAGCCGCCGTGATTCCGCTTCTCCTGCCTGCCCTGCCGGTCTTCCTGTGGTGGCCGGAAGGCGATCCATTCGACGACTACATCTTCCGCAACCTGGCCGACTCGATCAGCCGCCTGATCATCGATACCTCCACGTTCGAGAACCCGGAGGGAGCGCTCGCCAAGCTGGCCTCGCAGGGGCGGAGCCAATGGCCTAAGATCGCCGTCAGCGATATGAACTGGGGGCGCATCACCCCGTGGCGTGAGATGGTAGCCGCCTTCTTCGATCCACCGTCTATGCGCCCTTACCTGGACAGGATCTCGCACGTCCAGATCGAGTATGCCCAGCCTACCGACCGGCGCGTGCACGTCAACCGGGCGCAAGCGCTGTTGGTGGCGGGGTGGCTGGCGAGCAGGCTCGATTGGGAGAGCATAGAGAACGCGTACCAGCTGACCCACAGCGAGTCGAGCCACGTGCCTCGCGCCCGCATCAGCTTGAAGGCAGGCAAGCGCACAGTCGTCGCGGACCTGCAAGCTGTGGAGTGGAAATCGGCCTGTCCCGGTGAGCTTTTCGCTATCACCCTGGAGATCGGTGGCGAGAAGCCGGACGACCCTGCCGCCGCCACTTTCACGCTCAAATTGAGCGACAAACAGGAGTCGTGTGTCATCTGCGATGTGGCGATTGCAGGCTCCGATCCCACCAGCCGCACAATCCAGTTACGCCCATACGAGCAGGCCGACCTGCTGGACGACGAACTGGAGATCTATAGCCGCGATACCGTGTATGAAGAGAGCCTGGCGATGGTGGGGGCGTTCATCCGTGGTACAAAGCACTCCACAAGGTCCACCGTGATGAGCCACAAGGTCCCTAGCGGCGAGCCGATCAGCGCGGCGCAGGCGCAGCAAGCCTCGCAGCACCGGGGGGGCGGCAGGCCGGGGAGACCGGGATATTGAAACGTAAGACGTAAAACGTAAGGCGGAACCACCAAGGAGCCAAGAGCGCCAAGGTTCACCAAGAGTGTTGATAATTAGTTATGAATTACGAGGCACACGTTTACATCAAGCAATCGCCCGCGGGCATTGCTTACACTGCTACCGAGACTTTTGTGCGGCTGACGCGGCAGGCTACTTCCGATGGGCGTGCGTTCTATGTGGCGCTTTCGGGTGGGTCTACGCCCAGGCTGTTGTATGAGTTGCTGGCATCGGAGATTTTTCGGGATGAGGTGCCGTGGCCCGTTGTGCGCTTCTTCTTCGGGGACGAACGGTGGGTTCCGCACACCGACCCGCAGAGCAACTATAAGCTTGCTTACGATCACCTCTTCAAGCCGCTCAATATCTCGCATTCCAATGTGTATCCTATACCGACCAGCGGCGACCTGGAAAGCGCGGCGGCTCGTTACGAGCATACCATGCGCGCTGCCTTTGACATAGACGAGGGGGAAGTGCCCCAGTTCGACCTGATCTTTCTCGGTATGGGCGACGAGGGACATACGGCCTCGCTATTCCCTCATACCGACGTGTTGCATGAGAACGAGAGGCTGGTAGCCGCCACCTTTGTGCCCAAGCTCGACGCCCACCGCATTACTCTCACGCCTGTTACTCTCAATGCCGCCGCTCATGCGATCTTCATGGTAGGGGGCGCGGGCAAAGCCGAGGCGTTGAAGCAAGTGCTCGAAGGCGAGTACAATCCTGATGAGTACCCGGCCCAACTGCTAGGGAACTCATTGGGGCAGGTGACGTGGCTGGTGGATAAAGAAGCGGCTGCTATGCTGGAGGGGAAGTACCCCGAGGTATAAGAAAGGAAATGGATATCTGTGTCGAACG
The DNA here is from genome assembly GCA_049580985.1 of Chloroflexia bacterium. Lineage (GTDB taxonomy): Bacteria > Chloroflexota > Chloroflexia > QHBQ01 > JADMIH01 > JADMIH01. Next base: position 5,131 of record JBAURA010000135.1, on the reverse strand, counting down.
ATAGGACTTCATCTTACGTTGCCAGCGAGATGCCGATGGGTCTCGACAAGGAACTTGAGCGGTTACGCGCACAAGCATTGATCACATGGGAGAAGGAAGCGCGCAATCTTGCGTGGTGGGGTCTCAGGGATGATATGTCGGTCCTGGAGCTTGGCAGCGGCCCAGGCTTCGTCACCGAGCAAATGATGCGGCTGGTGCCGAACGGCTCTGTTGTATCCGTGGAGATTGACCCTGTGCTCATAGAGAAGGCCCAGAGCTATTTGCAGCCAAGATTGAACGGCAGGTGGAAGTTTATCGAAGGTAACGTTATGAATATGGCGCTGCCTGACGATAGCTTCGATTTCGTGTATGGGCGCTATCTATTCCAGCATCTGCCCGATCCTATCGGCGCGGCGAGAGAGGCGTTGCGCGTCCTCAAGCCTGGAGGGAAACTGGTAATTACGGATGTAGACGATGACCTTATGATATTGGACCCTCCGCCAGCGGGAGAGGCGAAGGCAATCGATGACCGAGTCCGGAAAGAGTTCCAGGAGGAACAGGCAAGCAAAGGGGGGAACCGGAGGATCGGGAGAAGGTTGCCCAACATCTTTAAGGCCGCCGGCTTCGAAGCATTGGGCATCGATGCTTTGGTTGTGCATAATCTCGTAACCGACCTAAACGAATTCCTGCCGAAGCCCACACGCGAGAATTCCCAGCATCTGATAGACCGGGGCCTCATCACCGAGGAAGAGTTCGAGATAGTGATGCGCGACGTTGAGGAGTTTGAGGCTTCCGACTATGTTATTATGCCTTTCTTGATCATGGCCTGCGGGCAGAAACCTGATGCGTGATGCTGATATGCACTACACCAACCGCCCAATCGAGATAGTGCCCTCCGTCCTTTCCGCCGACTTCGCGCGGCTGGGCGAGCAGGTGCGCGAGGCGGAGGCCGCGGGCGCGGGGCGCATACAGGTGGACGTGATGGACGGCCATTTCGTGCCTAATATCTCGGTAGGGCCGCTCGTTATCAAATCTATGAGGCCGCACTGCAAGATCCCCATCGAGGCGCACCTGATGATCGAGCGCCCGGAGTTGTACATCCGACAGTTCGCGAAGGCCGGGGCCGACTACATTATCGTGCACGTCGAGACCTGTCCGCACCTTCACCGCACTATCCAGCAGATACGCGGCGAGGGCAAAGGCGCGGGGGTCGCCATCAACCCTTCTACACCGCTGGCGGCTTTAGAAGAGATCCTTTCCTACGTTGACATGGTGATCGTCATGACGGTCAACCCAGGCTTCGGAGGACAGGAGTTCATCGAGTCGATGCTGCCCAAGATCCGCCGTCTGCGGGCCATGATCGAGGACAACAAGTATGACTGCGACATCGAGGTAGATGGTGGTATCCACGAAAAGACGGTGGCGGACGCCGTGACCGCGGGCGCGAACCTGCTGGTAGCCGGCTCGGCAGTGTACGCTGCCCCGGATGGCGTGGCGGCTGCTATTGCTCGCCTTCGCGCTGCTATCGAACAAGACACTTAACCAACAGGAAGGACCTATGACTGCTCCTACACGAACCCTACCCCATTGGGACATGACGCCCATATTCCCCGGCCTCGACTCGCCTGCGTTCGAGGGTGGCTTCCGCTCCCTCGTCGAGTCGATAGACGGCATTACAGACCTCTTCGAGCGGTACGAAGTGCGCAGGCACGACCCCGCCCCCCTCGATGACGAGACGGTCGCCCGGTTCGAGGAGGTGATCGCGCGCTGGAACGACCTTCTTGACCAATATCACACACTTAGCGCCTATATCCAGTGCATCCTCGCCACCGATACACGCGACAACCTTGTGCAGAGCCGCTTCAGCGAGATGCAAGGGCAGGCCGTCCGCGTCAATTTGCTCGGTACGCGCTGGATCGCCTGGGTAGGCTCTCTTGACGTAGAAGCCTTGATCGAGCGCTCGCGGCAGGCCGCCGAGCATGCATTCAACCTCCGCAAAGCGTGGGAAGACGCGCACCACCTCATGTCGCCCGCCGAAGAGGCGCTTGCCGCCGAGCTACACCCCAGCGGGGGCGGCGCATGGGAGAAGCTTCACGTCAACTTCACCTCGCAATTAAGCGTGCCCTTAGAGAAGGAGGGCGAGGTCCAGGTCCTCCCCATGAGCGAGATACGCAACCTCGCCTTCGACCCCGACCGCAGCGTGCGCCAACGCGCATATGAGGCCGAGATTGCAGCCTGGAAGCGGGCCGAAGTGCCGGTGGCGGCAGCCCTCAATAGCGTGAAGGGGGAGGTATCTACTCTCTCTCTCAAGCGCGGCTGGGAATCCGCGCTCGACGAAGCGATCTCGGACAGCAACATAGACCGGGCCACACTCGACGCGATGCTGGGCGCGGCCCGCGAGTCGTTTCCCCACTTCCGCCGCTACTTGCGCGCTAAGGCCCGCGCCCTCGGCCTCGACCGCCTGGCATGGTACGATATTTTCGCGCCGGTCGGCGAGAGCACCCAGGTATGGGAGTACGAGGACGCCACCCGCTTCATCACTGAGCAGTTCGGCTCTTACTCGCTACGCCTGGGCAGCTTCGCCGAGCGCGCCTTCCGCGAACAGTGGGTGGACGCCGAGCCGCGCGTCGGTAAGCGTGATGGCGCTTTCTGCGCGCCGATCCGCCGGGACGAGTCTCGCGTCTTCACCAATTTCAAGCCCTCGTATGGAGGCATGAGCACCCTGGCGCACGAGCTAGGCCACGCATACCACAACCTCAACAAAGCCGACCGCACTACGCTCCAGAAGAGCACCCCTATGACCCTCGCCGAGACCGCCTCTATCTTCTGCGAGACGATTGTCCGCAACGCCGCTCTCCAGGATGCCACCCCTCAGGAGCAATTGAGCATACTGGAAGCCTCGTTGCAAAGCTCCTGCCAGGTAGTAGTTGACATAACCAGTAGGTTCTTGTTCGAGAGTCGCGTGTTCGACAAGCGCCGCGAGCGCGAGCTGAGCGCCGACGAGTTCTCCGCTCTCATGCTCGAAGCTCAGCAGGAGACCTACGGCGATGGGCTGGACCCGGACGCGCTCCACCCCTATATGTGGGCGGTCAAGCCGCACTACTACCGCACCGGCCTCTCCTTCTACAACTTTCCCTATATGTTCGGGTTGCTCTTTGGGTTGGGACTCTACGCGCAATATCAGAAAGACCCGGAGGCCTTCCAGCGCAGCTACGACGACCTACTCTCCTCCACCGGCCTGGACGATGCGGCGGGCCTCGCCTCGCGCTTCGGCATAGAGATTCGCACCCCCGATTTCTGGCGCGCCAGCCTGGATATCATCCGCGCGGATATAGATCGGTTTGAAGCGTTGGTTGGGGAGTGAAGTCGTAAAACGTAAAACGTAAAACGTAACAGCCAAGTCGCCAAGAGCACTAAGACATGCCGGGAATTGTTAGGAAGGTTAAGTAATTACGCTTTACGTTTGCAGCTTGCATGGCATAGGAGCGTAAGCATGAACAATAAGATTCGGCAGGCTAACGAAAGGCTCAAGGAGTTCGCGCTCAGCTTACCCGGCGCTTATGAGGACCACCCGTGGGGCGAGAGTGTGATCAAGGTGAACAAGAAGATCTTTGTCTTCTTCGGCATGTCGGAAGACCTGGAAAAAAGGCTATCCCTGGGGGTGAAACTGCCGCGAACGGGCGAGTACGCTGTTGACATGCCGTTCGTCAAGCCGAGCGGCTATGGGCTGGGCAAGCACGGCTGGGTCGACATCGAGCTTGGTCCAGAAGATACCTTGCCGGAGGACCTGCTGCTGGAATGGGTCGAGGAGAGCTATCGTGCGATAGCGCCCAAGAAACTCGTGGCCCAGCTTGACGAGGTACGGAGCGGGCATGACCTCTACTCGTAAGTTCATCCCCGGCCTTGAGCTAAGCAGGCGCTTCTACCACGAGGCGGTATTGCCCGTGCTCAACGAGCATTTTCCGGGGCTGGCCCATGCTGCCGCCCGCATAGGGCATGGGAGCGAAGTGCTCGGCTTCGACAACGAGATGTCCACCGACCACAGTTGGGGACCGTCGTTACAGATCTTTTTGAGGGAAGAGGAGGCAGGGCTTGCGGGTGAGATCAAGGAAGCACTGAGCCGGAACCTCCCTTATGTGTTCTACGGCTACTCGACCCACTTCGCGGAGTCTAAGCTCGAACCGGGCACGGTGCACCCTGAGTTCAAATCTGAAGGCCCAATAGAGCACATGGTGCAGGCTGTAACGCTGCGCGCTTTTATCCGGGAAGACCTGGCTTATGACCTCGACCAGGTAGTACACGTATCCGACTGGCTCACCTTTCCATCGCAGAAGCTGCGTACCCTGGTGGCGGGCGCGGTGTACCACGATGGCATAGGTGAGTTGAGCGCCCTGCGCGAGCGTTTCGCGTGGTACCCGCACGACGTCTGGTTATACCTGCTGGCGGCGGGCTGGCAACGCATATCGCAGGAAGAGCACCTGATGGGTCGCGCGGCCTACGTGGGTGACGAACTGGGGTCGGCCATTATCGGTTCGCGGCTGGTACGCGACCTTATGACCCTGGCCTTTTTGATGGAGAGGCAGTACGCACCTTACCCCAAGTGGTTCGGCAGCGCCTTCAAGCAGCTAAAGTGCGCTCCTGAGTTGTCCCCGGCCCTGTGGCGCGCCCAAACCGCCCCGACCTGGCAGGAGCGGGAGGCCGCCCTGTCTGAAGCTTATGCGTATGTAGCTCGCGCCCACAACGGCCTCGGCATCACGCCGCACGTCCCCGAAAATATATCGTACTTCTATGGCCGACCTTTCAATGTGATCTTCGGCACGAGGTTCGTTGAGGCTATCCTGGCGCAAATTACCGACCCTGACGTGCAAAAGATAGCCTCGACCCGGCTAATCGGCAGCATCGACCAGTTCAGCGACAGCACCGACCTCCGCGAAGATGCCTCGCGCCGCGAGCGCTTGCGCGCACTTTATGCGTGAGATGCTGGTTGTCAGTTGTCAGTTGTCAGTTGCCGGTTGTCAGTTGTCGGTTGATGGTTTCTCTTGCTGATTGGTGGAACCATAATTGCTTATCTATCGTTAACTCTGATATGCCGGTGTCGATTGTCAATGAGCAGGTGCTAATCACTGGCAACCGACAACCGACAACTGACAAC
>JBAURA010000134.1:0-4524 GCA_049580985.1 Chloroflexia bacterium | reverse complement strand
GAGATAGGGCGGGCACGGGGACCTGCCCCTACGATATTTTGACTTCCTATGCATGATCTGATTATCCGAAATGGCACGCTAGTAACCCCACACGGCATTGATATGGTCGATGTAGCAGTGGAAGGCGGGCGCATTGTCGAGCTTGGATCGCAGGTCGAGAGTGGGGCCAGGGAGGAAATCGACGCTGCCGGTCTGCACGTCTTCCCCGGCGTGATCGACGCGCACCTGCACTTTAACGAGCCTGGGCGGGCCGACTGGGAGGGGTTCCAGACGGGGAGCCGCGCGGCTGCTGCCGGAGGGACCACCACCTACTTCGATATGCCGCTCAACTCGCACCCACCCACCACCACCGCCGAAGGGTTTGACCTCAAGCTCGCAGCCGCGCAGGCTAGCTCGCTGGTCGATTTCGGATTGTGGGGTGGCATAGTGCCGGGCAACCTCGCCCACCTGGAGGAGTTGGCGGCACTCGGAGTTGTAGGGTACAAAGCGTTCATGTCGAACAGCGGTATAGAGGACTTCCCGGCTGTGGACGACCTCACCCTGTACGAGGGTGTGCGGGAGGCCGCCCGCTTGGGGCTGATAGTAGCCCTCCACGCCGAAAACAACACGATCACAGGCTATCTCGCGCAACGCTACATATCCCAAAAGCTAACTTCTGTGCGCAACTACCTTCGCTCGCGTCCGGTCGTTGCCGAGCTTGAAGCGATCAACCGCGCGATCTTCTTTGCCCAGGAAACCGGCTGTAAGATACACATCGTCCACGTGAGCAGCGGGCGCGGCGTGACGCTGGTAGCCGAAGCCAGGGCGCGCGGCGTTGACGTGTCGTGCGAGACTTGCCCCCACTATCTCGCGTTCACCGAGGAGGATGTGGAGAGGTTGGGCGCGGTGGCGAAGTGTGCCCCTCCGATACGCTCAGCGGCGGAGAGGGAGGCACTGTGGGCGCACCTGCTCGCCGGTACGCTGCCGATGGTGGCTTCGGACCACTCGCCCGCGCCTGCCTCCATGAAAACAGGCGACGACTTCTTCAAGATATGGGGCGGCATATCGGGCTGCCAATCGCTCCTCGCCGTGCTATTGACGGATGGGCACTTTGCGCGTAAACTACCCCTTGATGCAGTCGCGCAAGTGACCTCCGCATACGTCGCCCGCAGGTTCGACATAGCAGGCAAAGGCCGCATCGAGCCGGGAGCCGACGCGGACCTGACCATCGTAGACCTGCGCGAGCGCTGGACCCTTCAACCCGGGGCCCTCCTCTACCGCCACCGCCACAGCCCCTACGTCGGCAAATCTATGCAAGGCCGCGTCATCCGCACAATCGTGCGCGGCACTACCGTCTACAAAGAAGGCAAAATCGTCTCAGGCCCCCTCGGACGCCAGGTGCGACCGGCGGTAGACGGTAGACGGTAGACGGTAGACGGTAGACGATGGACGATGGACGATGGATAACGATAAGTAGTAAGCAATACGCAACACCTCCCCATGTGGCACACCTATCTCCAACCTACCGGCCTGGATGAAGCCCTGCAACTGCTTGGGCAGTACAAGGGGCAGGCGCGTATCGTGTCGGGCGGGACGGATGTGCTGGTGGAGTTGCAGCGTGGCATCAAGCTCACAGATACACTGATTGACATAACCCGCGTGGCCGAGCTGCGATACGTGCGCGTAGAAGATGGGGTAGTGCGCATTGGCGGGCTGGCGACGCACAACGACGTGCTGGCTTCCGCCGATTGTATAGCGGCGGGCTTGCCGCTGGCACAGGCCAGTATTGAGGTAGGCGCGCCCCAGATACGAGCGCGGGCCTCGGTGGCGGGCAACCTCGTGACGGCTTCCCCGGCTAACGATACCATAGCGGCGCTCATGTCGTTAGGGGCCGAGCTAACGCTTGTTAGCCTGGCCGGCGAGCGGTCAGTTCCACTTGAAGCCTTCTATTTGGGGGTGCGCCGCACCGTATTACAGCCTGATGAACTGGTACGCGAAATCCGCTTTCCGGCTCTTGGCTCTGATGCGCGCGGCATCTGGCAGAGGCTGGGCCTGCGTCGCGCCCAGGCTATTTCCGTGATCCATGCCGGGTGTGTGCTCACTTTCGATGGGGATGTAACGAGTGAAATTACGCGCGCCACTATCACGTTGGGGTGTGTCGCGCCTACCATCGTGCGTGCGCCTGAGGCTGAACAATACCTGGTGGGCAAGCGTCTCGACCCGCAGACGTGCGCGGAGGCGGGGAGGCTGGCCTGCATCCGCGCGAAGCCTATAGGCGACCTGCGCGGCTCGGCGCATTATCGCCTGGAGACGCTGGCCGCGCTCATAACCGACAACCTCACCCGCATCGCCGAGGGGCGCGAGCGCGAGGGCTTCCCCCAGGAGCCGGTGCTGCTCGACACAGGCTCAAAACGCAGGCAGGCGGCAAGCGCAGCCGAGACCGCGGCTTCTCCTTTCTCTGGCTCAATACACACGACGATCAATGGCCAGCCATACGACCTTCCGACTGCGCACAACAAATCGCTGCTCGACGCCCTGCGCGAAGATGCCGGGCTGACCGGCAGCAAAGAAGGCTGCGCGGAAGGGGAGTGCGGGGCGTGCACGGTGTGGCTCGACGGCAGCGCGGTGATGTCGTGCCTCGTGCCCGCGCCCCAGGCCCACAACGCGCAGATAGTGACTATCGAAGGGCTGGCGGCGGTGGGCGGCACGGAAGGCGGCCTGCACCCCCTACAGCGTACCTTCATAGAGAACGGGGCCGTCCAGTGCGGCTTCTGCATCCCAGGCATGATAATGGCGGGCGCGAAGCTCATCGAGGAACGCCCGGATGCCAGCCGCGAGGAGGCGCTGGTGGGGATCAGCGGCAACATCTGCCGGTGCACCGGCTACACGAAGATCCTGGACGCGATGATGGCCGCGAAAGGCGGACAGCATGGATAGCTTGATCGGCGCGTCCATTCGCAAGCCCGACGCATTGGGCAAGGTAACTGGCGCTACCCTATACCCCGCCGACCTCGTGCGGGAGAACATGCTGCGCCTCAAGTTGGTATTCGCGCATCGCCCGCACGCCCGCATCCTGGGCATCGATACCTCCGAGGCGCTGGCGCATCCCGGCGTCGTGGCCGTGTTCACGGCGGACGATATGCCGCACAACACTTATGGGCTGGTGGAGTCTGACCAGCCCGGTTTCTGCAAGACGGTGGTGCGCTACGTGGGCGACCGGCTGGCGCTGGTGGTCGCCGAGAGCGATGAGGCGGCGGAGGCCGGGGCGCGGCTCGTGCGCGTGGAGTACGAAGACTTGCCTCCCGTTACCGACCCGCGCGCCGCGCTATTGCCGGATGCGCCCCTGGTGCACGAATCGCATGGCACGAATCTGCTGGGGCACGTGCCGATCCGCAAGGGCGATGCGCCCGCCGCCCTGGCCCAGGCCGATATAGTGCTGGAAGGTGAGTTCACGACCACCTGGCAGGAGCACGCTTATCTCCAACCCGAGGCGGGTATCGCCTACATCGACAAGGCGGATAGGCTGGTGATCGAGACGGCGGGCCAGTGGCTCCACGAGGACCGCAGGCAGGTAGCCGAGATGCTAAAGTTGCCTGAGGAGGACGTGATCATCCGCTACGTGGGTATCGGTGGGGCGTTCGGCGGGCGTGAAGACCTCTCTATACAGCATCTGCTGGCGCTGGCCGCCTGGAAGCTGCGCCGGCCCGTGGCGATGACCTGGAACCGCGAGGAGTCGATGACGGCACACCACAAGCGCCACCCGTTCGTCATCCGGTGCAAGTGGGGCGCTATGCGCGACGGGCGGATCGTCGCGGTGCAGGCCGAATTGCTGGCCGACGGCGGCGCGTATGCTTCCACCAGCGTGGAGGTGCTGAAGATAGCCACCCTCTTCGCCACCGGCTGCTATGAGGTGCCGAACATCTGGGCCGACGGTTACGTGGTCTACACCAACAACCTCCCCGCCGGGGCGTTCAGAGGCTTCGGCGCGCCCCAGGCCCAGTTCGCCGTCGAGAGCATGGTCACGCGCCTGGCCCACGCGCTCGGCATGGACCCGGTCGAGATCCGCAGGCTGAACATCTACCGCGAAGGGAGTATCGAGCCTTCTCAGTACCCTCTCCCGCCTGGGGTGAGCGCCCTGGCGGTGCTCGACCGCTGCGCCGAGGAAGCCCGCGCACGCTTGAATTACGGCGTTCCATCGTCCATCGTCCATCGTCCATCGTCCATCAAGCGCGGTATCGGGATCGCTTGCGGTGTCAAGAACATCGGCTATTCTTTCGGGTATCCTGAGCAGGCCACCGCCGAGGTAGAGCTATACGGCACAGACGAGATCGAACATGCGACCGTGCGGGTGGGCGCGGCTGACGTTGGGCAGGGGGCGCACACGATCCTGCGGCAGATAGCGGCTGAAACCCTGGGCCTGCCGTTCGATCGAGAAGGCGGCGCGGGGGAAGCGCCCCTGATCGAGATGGTGACCGACGACAGCGGGCAGGCCCCCAACGCCGGCAGCGCCTCGGCCTCGCGCATGACGTTGATGGGCGGCAGGGC
>JBAURA010000133.1:0-1763 GCA_049580985.1 Chloroflexia bacterium | reverse complement strand
CATGTGGAGGTCTAGGCGAACCTTGCGTGCCCCCCACCAACCGCCCCTACTTCCGGCCAGGAGCCACCGCCACCAGGGGGCAGCTCTCAAAGATAGTATCGAACACGTTCTACCCTGATTGCGTAATCCCCGTGATAGTGAAGATACACCTATTCACCTACCACCCTGAGGCCATCACGGTATCGGTGGGTACGACGGTACGCTTCATCAACCGGGACCTTGACTACCACACGGCCACGGAGGACCTGGGAGCGTTCAACACGGGTAGGCTGGACCAGAACCAGTTTGGAGACGTGGTGATGGACACGGCTGGTAGCTACGGGTACTACTGCATTCCTCACCAGTACATGCGTGGCTCCGTCAACGTTCTCGCTCCGGGTGGTACAAGCAGATAGATAAAACCAGGAGGGGTTGTCTGGTGGACAACCCCTCCTCTCATAGCCCATGCCACGCTATAATGTAGCCAATGTCACGTTATACCGTTGCAATATTCCTTCTTGGGCTGGTGGCGCTGATAGGCATCGCAGCCCTGGCAAGCGCTTCCCAGGCAGCCAACCTCAATAGCACACGGCCACGGTCACTCGGCGGCACCCCAACAGCACTACCCGGCGAGGCGCTGCCACCGAGGGTTGTCACAGAGGCAGTGACCTCGGCGATCAACCAGCCGGTAAGCATGGCGTTCGATCCCTCCGGGCGGCTCTTCGTCATCGAGCGTGGGGGCGCGGTACGCCTCATCGTAGGGGGCGTGCTCCAGCCAGAGCCGGTGATCGTGTTCGAGGTTGACACCTGCGTCGAGCGCGGCCTGGTTGGGCTGGCGCTGGACCCCGCCTTCGAGCAAAACCACTATATATACGTCCACTACACACCCTTCTCGTTTTGCTCCACCACCACCAGCAAGGTGTCCCGCTTCGTGGAGCAAAATGGGGTCGGGTCCAACCCGGTCACCATCTTCTCCTCTACCTTCAATAGCATATTCCACACGGGCAACAACCTCCACTTCGGCCCCGACGGCAAGCTATACATCTCCACCGGCGACAACAACGACGCCCGCAACGCGCAGGATGTCACGGTCAAGCACGGTAAGATGCACCGCATCAACCCGGATGGCACGATCCCGCCCGACAACCCGGTGTTCACCCAGACCGGCGCGTTGCCGTCGATCTACGCCATCGGCCTGCGCAACAGCTTCGATTTCACCTTCGACCGGGTGGTTACCGGGCGCATCTTCGCCACTGAGAACGGCCCAAGCTGCGACGACGAAATGAACCGGGTGGAGGCCGGCTGGAATTACGGGTGGCGCCAGCCGTATCCCTGCGACGACACGCAATCGGGCGGCCCCGACCCCACCTACAACACCATCCCGCCCTTGTGGTCCCTGTCGCGCGCCTCCTGTTGCGTGTCGCCCACCGGCATCGAGGTGTACAGCGGCACGCTCATCTCGGAATGGCAGTACGAGCTTTTCATGTGCTCGTACAACGACGGCGTGCTCCGACACTTATACCTGAGCGACGACCGCCTCCGACTCACCGGCGAGGCCGCGATAACCGGAGTGACCTGCAACCTGGACCTGGCGACCGCACCCGACGGCTCGCTATACTACATACAAGCGGGTGGGACGCAGAGCGGTACCATCGTGCGCCTCGCCAGGCCAGGTGGCCCGCCCACCGCTACCCCTACGCGCACTCCCACCAGGACCCCGACCCGCACCGGCACGGCCAGCGCGATCCCTTCTCCCACCGATACGCGTCCACCTACCTCTACCC
>JBAURA010000132.1:0-5498 GCA_049580985.1 Chloroflexia bacterium | reverse complement strand
GCTGGCGGCGCGCGCGGCTGCGTGTGTGCGAGACCAGACGACATCCGAGTGGGCATTGGGCGAGCTTATCAAGTTATCTGCTGACCGGCTGGACATGGTACGTATCATGATGCCCTATGACCTGGATCTGGCCCGCCTCGCCGCCGGCAGATATCCCGAAATGGCCGTCACCCACGCCTGGCTCGGTGATGCGTTGCGCCTGGGTGGCGATAATGAGGGCGCGATCCGCGAGTACGAGCACAGCCTGGAACTGGACCCATCGGAGGCCGATACCTGGTTCCTGCTTGGTCGTCTCTACGAAGAACATCGCCAGGACCTTGAAGCAGCCGCTAAAGCCTACGATCAAGCGTGCTTCCTGGTGGACCACGGTAAGAATGGGTGCCTCGCAGCCCACGCGGTCTATTTGAAGCTTGGCCTGGACGACCTGGCAGCGGAGCGCTATGCAAGCTATCTCAAGCAGGTGGGCCTGCCCGCAGACACGCCCCGCTAGCAATCGTTTGTATGTACTATTTTGCTCTCCTTGAAATACCCTGGTTTTGGCTGACAGTATGCCGGTAGCATTTAGAGACCAACTTACGTTTCCCGAGGCTGCCAATAGAGCAGAGGATCACGGCTGCGTCATAATAGGGGAAGTGGCGCAGGCGCACGATGGCAGCCTGGGTCTGGCGCACGCCTTTATCGACGCCATAGCGAGCGCGGGGGCCGACGCCGTCAAGTTCCAGACGCACATAGCGGCCGCCGAGAGCACGCCCCAGGAGCCGTGGCGCGTGAAGTTCAGCCAGCAGGACGAGACGCGCTACGACTACTGGAAGCGGATGGAGTTCACCGAGGAGCAGTGGGTCGGGCTGAAGCGCCACGCGGACGAGCGCGGGCTACTCTTCCTCAGCTCGCCTTTCTCCCCTGAGGCGGTTGATCTGTTGGAGCGCGTGGGGGTGGCAGCCTGGAAGGTAGCCTCGGGCGAGGCGGGCAACCTGCCGATGCTGGCGAGGATGGCTTCCACGAAGCTGCCGGTGCTCCTCTCGACCGGCATGAGCACCTTGCAAGAGATCGATACGGGCGTCCAACTGGTCAAGTCCCATGCCTCGCCACTGGCGCTGCTGCAATGCACGTCCGCGTATCCATGCCCGCCGGAGAAGGTCGGGCTGAACCTCATCCCCTTCTTCCGCGAACGCTACGGTTGCGCCATAGGTCTGTCCGACCACTCAGGCACGATCTATCCGGGACTGGCTGCCGCCGTCCTGGGGATCGAGGTGCTGGAGGTGCATGTGACCCTTAGCCGCGAGATGTTCGGGCCGGATGTACCGGCGTCGGTAACCACCTTGGAGCTCCGACAGCTTGTAGAGGGGGTGCGCTTCATCGAGCGGATGGTGGGCAGCCCGGTAGACAAAGACGTGGCTGCCCTCGACATGGCTCCCATGCGTGGTCTCTTCACGAAAAGCGTGGTAGCTCGTATCTACCTCCCCGCGGGCACTGTGCTGAAGGAGGAGCACCTGGCCCTCAAGAAGCCCGGCACGGGCATCCCGGCAGAACGCCTGCCCCTGCTGGTAGGCTCTCGCCTCAGGCGAAGCGTCGAGGTGGACCAGATATTGAGCGAAGAGGACGTGGAGCGTTAATTGGTGAGCGACACCGCACACCAAAGAATACGCCGCATCTGTGTGGTCGTGACGGCGCGTCCGAGCTACAGCCGCATCAAGTCGGTGCTGGCGGCGGTCCGGCAAGACCCCAGGCTGGAGCTGCAACTGGTGGTGGCCGCCTCGGCTTTACTCGACCGCTACGGCACGGCGGTGCGCTACATAGAGGAGGACGGCTTCGACATCGCCGCCCGCGTCTATATGGTGTTGGAGGGTGAAAACCTTACATCGATGGCCAAGACCACCGGGCTTGGTCTGCTGGAGCTAGCCACCGTCTTTGACAACCTCAAGCCGGATGCGATTGTGACCGTGGCCGACCGCTACGAGACCCTGGCAACCGCCATCGCGGCCTCGTACATGAACATACCCGTGGCCCACGTACAGGGTGGCGAGATCACAGGCTCGATAGACGAGAAGGTGCGGCACGCGGTTACCAAGCTAGCCGACCTCCACTTCGTGTCAACCGGCAAAGCCGCCGAAAGGGTCACGCGCATGGGCGAAGATCCGGGCACCGTTTTCGTGACCGGCTGCCCCTCTATCGATATCGCCGCCGAGGTGCTCCGCGACCCCAGGCTCGACTTCGACCCGTTCGCAAAATATGGAGGTGTGGGTGAGTTGCAGGACCTTTCTGATGGCTACGTGGTCGTCATGCAGCACCCGGTAACCACCGAATACGCGCTGGCCCGCGAGCACACGATGGAGACCCTCTACGCCGTGCGAGACCTCGGCCTGCCGGTGCTGTGGTTCTGGCCCAACGTGGACGCCGGCTCGGATGGCACATCCGGGGCCATCAGGACGTTCCGCGAGCTTGAGCGCCCGGCCAATATGCACTTTTTCAAGAATATGGCCCCCACCGATTTCCTGCGCCTCCTCTACAACAGCCGTGGCCTGGTGGGTAATTCGAGCGTTGGGATCAGGGAATGCTCGTACCTGGGCGTGCCGGTGGTCAACATCGGGTCGCGCCAGGCGGGCCGCGAGCGCGGCAAGAACGTGATAGACGCCGGCTACGACCGGGCGGCGATACGGGAGGCGGTGACAAAGCACCTTGGCAACGGCAGGTACCCCACTGATCCCCTCTATGGCGATGGCAAGGCGGGGGAGCGGATCGCCCAACTGCTGGCGGAGCAGCCGCTGAAGATCGAGAAGAGGTTGGCGTATTGATGCGCGTGCTTGGCGTAGTGCCGGCTCGCGGCGGGTCTAAGGGCGTGTCGCGCAAGAATATTCGCCTCCTGTGCGGCATGCCTCTCCTCCAGTACACCGCGGAAGCCGCCCTGGACGCGAAGCGCCTCTCGCGCGTAATCCTCACCACCGACGACGAGGAGATAGCCGAGGTTGGGCGCGCCTGTGGCCTGGAAGTGCCTTTCCTGCGCCCCGTTGAGTTGGCGCGGGACGATACACCGATGCTGCCTGTGGTGCGGCACGCCGTTAGCTGGCTGGAAGCGCGGGGCGATGCTTATGATGCCATATGCTTGTTGCAGCCCACCAACCCCTTGCGCCGGGCAGAGGATATCGACGGCACCATCGAACTGCTTGACCAGGCCAGGACCGATTCGGCGATCACCGTGCTTCCGGTGCCCGCCGAGTACAACCCACACTGGGTCTACCTCCGCGACGGCAACGGCTACTTCCACCTGAGCACCGGCGAAGCCGCTCCCATCCCGCGCAGGCAAGACCTGCCCCTGGCCTTCCACCGCGAAGGCTCCGTCTACGTCACCAGGCGCGACGTGCTGATCGAGCAAAATAGCCTGTACGGTCAGAAGATAGCGGGTTACATGATGGACCCGGCGCGCAGCGTGAACATCGATACGCCCGATGACTGGGCGCGCGCCGAGAGTCTGATCTCACGCGCCACTAAGGGATGACAGAACTATGTGCGGCATAGCGGGCATCTTCGGACGAGGCTGGGACCAGGCTCAACTGTGGGCTATGGTGCGTGCCCAGCGTCACCGTGGCCCCGACGCGGAGGGCATTTACCTCAGCCCCACGGGGAACGCCGGCCTGGGGCACAACCGCCTGAGCATCATAGACCTGTCGGACGCGGGCATGGAGCCTATGGCGAGCCACGATGGCCGCTTGATGATCATCTTCAACGGCGAGATTTACAACTACAAAGAGCTGCGTTCCGAACTGGGCAGCTATCCATACCATAGCATGACCGATACCGAGGTAGTGTTAGCGGCGTATGAGCACTGGGGCGAAGATTGCCTGCACCGCTTCGTGGGCATGTTCGCGTTCCTCCTGTGGGACGAGGGGAAGCAGCGCCTCTTCGCGGCCCGCGACCGCTTCGGCGTCAAGCCGCTCTACTACCACCAAGCGCCTGATGGGACGCTCATCATGTCGAGCGAAATCAAGGCGCTTCATGCCGCCGGGGTGCCCCGCGCGCCGGACCAGAGCACCTGGGCTACCTACCTGGCATACGGGCTATCCGACCACGGCGAGCGTACCTTCTGGCAGGATATCCGCGCCCTCCCTCCTGGCCACAAGCTCACCTGGCAGGATGGCGAGACCAGCATCACGCGCTGGTACGACCTGGCGGAGAGCACCGGACCCGACCTAGATGCCAGGCCAGACGAGGTTGTCCAGGAAGAGTACACGGCCCTGCTGGTGGAGAGCGTGGGCCTGCGCTTCCGCTCGGATGTGCCCGTTGGCATTAACCTGAGCGGCGGCCTCGACTCCTCCACTCTGCTGGGGCTGGTGCATGCCGTGCGGGGCGCGGACGATGACGTTACGGCCTTCACCTTCGCCACGGGCGACCCGCGCTACGACGAGCTTCCGTGGGTCAGCCGGATGCTTGAGCATACCAGGCACCCCTCGGTGATTTGCCGCCTCAGCCCCGAGGGCGTGCCCGCGCTGGCCGAGTCGGTGCAAGGATACGAGGACGAGCCTTTCGGCGGGCTGCCGACGCTGGCCTACAGCCTGCTGTTCGCGCAGGCCAGATCGCAAGGGGTCATAGTGCTGCTGGACGGGCAGGGCATGGACGAGCAGTGGGCCGGTTACGACTACTACGCGCGCCACGGCGGCGCGGCTAACGGGCGCGGCATGGGCCAGTTGCAGGGGTCGGCCACCTCCTTCGTGCAACCTGAGTGCCTCACGCCTGAGTTCCGCGCCATGTCGGTGGCATGGGAGCCACCGGCTCCCTTCGCCGACCCGCTCCGCGACATGCAATACCGCGACGCACGCTACACGAAGATTCCGCGAGCGTTGCGCTTCAACGACCGTGCGTCGATGCGCTCCTCAATCGAGTTGCGCGAGCCTTTCCTGGACCACAGGCTGTTCGAATTGGCGCTACGGCAGCCGTCTGACCGCAAGATCAGGGATGGAGTGCACAAGTGGATGCTGAGGCGGGTAGCCGGGGAACTACTGCCTGGCGGGGTGGTCGAAGCGCCCAAGCGACCGCTCCAGACACCACAGCGCGAGTGGCTGCGCGGCCCCTTGCGCGATTGGGCGGGCGATTGCATCGAGCAGGGGCTGGCTGCCTATGGTGGCGACTGGCTGCGCCCTGAGGCGGTGAGAGCGGTGTGGCGCGAGTACGTGGACGGCGGGAGCGACAATAGCTTCTACGTCTGGCAATGGATAAGCTTGGGGTTGATGTCTAGAAGTGGAGTACCCGCAATTCATGGCTGACACAGTTATCCAGGTCGAGAACCTCTCGAAGCTCTATCGCATAGGCGGCAAGCAGGCCAAGTACAGGACCCTGCGCGACACCATCTCTGACGCGGCGGCGGCCCCCTTCCGGCGGTTGCGCTCGGCGTTCGATGGGCGCAAGCAGGAAGTGGTGACCATCTGGGCGCTCAAGGACGTGTCGTTCGAGGTGAAGCGGGGCGAAGTGGTGGGCGTGATCGGTCGCAACGGCGCGGGCAAGAGCAC
>JBAURA010000131.1:0-1763 GCA_049580985.1 Chloroflexia bacterium | reverse complement strand
GCCTCGATGCCAACGGCGCGGGCCTCATAATCAACGTCTCGCGCGGCGTCACCGAAGCCCCCGACCCCGCGCAAGCCGCACGCGAGTGGCGTGACCGCCTCGAAGCGGCACGGCAAGAAGTGCAAAGCCCAATATCCAGTAAATCCAAAATCCGGGTGCCCCCTGGGCGACCAAAATCCAAAATCAACGAAGTTATAGTTGAAATGTTCAAGATCGGCGCGATCCAGTTCAAGCCCGTCAGGCTCAAGTCCGGGCTGAATTCGCCTTATTACAACGACCTCCGTATGCTATCGTCGTATCCGAGGCTGCTCCAGGCAGTGGCAGAGCTTATGTCGGTGACTATGCAGAAGGACGGCCTCAAGCCTGACATATTGGTGGGCATCGCGCTGGCCGGCATACCACTCTCTACAGCGCTTTCGCAATACACGGGCATACCGGGAGGATACGTGCGTAGCGAGCGTAAAGAACACGGCACGAAGCATATGGTGGAGGGTGTATGGCCCCAGGGCGGCACAGCCCTGCTCGTAGACGACGTGGTGTCCGACGGCGCGAGCAAGTTGGAGGTGCTGGACCACATGCAAGAGGCCGGGCTTCAGGTGCGCGACATCGTAGTGCTGGTGGACCGTGGGCAGGGCGGCCCCGACGTCATGTCGCGCTACGGCCTCAAGTGCCATGCAGGCATAACTATGGACGCGGTGCTGGACGTGCTCCACAGCGAGGGCCTCATCACCGCCGAAAACGTAGAGGAGTCGCGCCGCTTCATGCAGGACGCGCAGGCGCACACCCGGTCGCAGACTGATACGTGACCCATAGGGTGGCCTTTGTGGATGCCCTACGGTTTCTTTTACCCTCGTAATAGTCCTGTAAGATAATTCGGGCATACTGTTCGTGACCATATATCACGCGCGGCACAACACACGAGCCGCGCGACTATCACGACAGGAGCCTTATATGCTGTTAGAGAAAGCAAGACGAAACCCGATATTTCTTGTAGTCGTCGGGTTGGTACTCGTGATCGCCCTCGCCTTCGCCTGGTGGACCATCTCTCCCCTCTTCATTCGCACTAGCCTCGTCGAGGGGCAGAACATCACCGTACCAGAGGCAAGCAATAGCACCACCGATACCACAAGCATGGCTACCCCCACGCTCACCAACGATTCTATGGGCGGCGCTACGGATAATATGGAAGGCACGGCCAGTCCCGAGAACACGCCAACCCCGACAACGGCTGATGGCGACTCCATGAGTGGTGCTACAGAGGATATGGAAAGCCCCACCGAGAGCACGACCGAAGAGCAAGCGGGCGAAAGCATGGAACCTGCGGGACCAATGGTACTCGCCACGGGCACCTTCGACCGCAAAGACAGCGTTCACTACGCCGACGGACAGGCTATCCTCGCGCGTGAGGCCGACGGTAGCCACGTCATCCGCCTGCAAGACCTGGATGCGGCCAACGGCCCCGACCTCTACGTCTACGTGAGCGAGCACTCCAACCCCCAGAGCAGCGACGAATTGCACATGGGTGAGCACAACCTGGGCAGCCTCAAAGCCACCAACGGCTCGTTCAGCTATACCCTCGACGCCAGCATCGACCCCGCCCGGATCAAGTCTGTCGTCATCTACTGCAAAGCATTCAGCGTGCTGTTCAGCACCGCGCCGCTCCAGGCATCTCAGTAATGGCACCCCTTGTGGCAATACTGTCGCATGAGTCTTGTAGGGGCGGGTCCCCGTGCCCGCCCTCTCTCCTCATCCCGATCTTACCG
>JBAURA010000130.1:0-5921 GCA_049580985.1 Chloroflexia bacterium | reverse complement strand
AACCCCCAATCCCTAACCCCCAATCCCTAACCCCCAACCCCTTAATCCCTTAATCCCCTCGTCCCTCGTCACCCCGCGGCAAACATAACCCCCTCAAGCTCCAACAGCCGCCGCTTCATATCCAACCCGCCGCCGTAGCCTACCAGCTTGCCATCGCTGCCGATGATCCTGTGGCAAGGCACGATGATGGGGATAGGGTTCGCGCCGTTGGCCGCGCCCACTGCTCTCACGGCGGTGGGCCGGCGTACCGCCTGCGCAATCTCGCGGTAGCTCCGCATCTGCGCGTAGCCGACCCGATAGACTTCGTTCCACACACTCAATTGGAAAGGCGTGCCATGCATATCGAGGGGCACCCCAAAGTCGCGCACCTGCCCAGCGAAATAGCCTGATAGCTCCTGCTCCAATTGCGCCACGCGGGGGTCGCCATGCCCGGCTGTCATGCGCGCCTGGGGCTTCCAGCGCCGCACCCACGCTATGCGGTGGGCAAGATCTTGCGAAGGGAACAGGAGCATCGCCAGGCCCTTGTCCGTGAAGACCGCGCCGAAGTTACCCGCAGGTGTATCTACCTCGCACACTACAACGTCGCCCGACATGCCCGCCTCCAACTCTCACAGCACACCTTAAGCCGATCCACTACGCATGGTCATCCCAAGCATCCCTGTCTTCCCAAGTACCCATGATCATCCCCAGTACGCATTGTCATCCTGAGTACATTACAAACGAAAAAGTGGCACATAGCCACTCAGGTTCGATTTGTCATTCTGAGCGAAGCGAAGAATCCGTTGGAGCGAGATTCGGCTTCTCTGAGGCGTGGATCTTACACCCACAAACAGGATCTTTGCCCACCCGATTCTTCGCTTCGCTCAGAATGACAACCTCTTCGTTAGTTCGTTTACTGCTACTTCTTCCTTTGTGAACCACTGAGCGAAGCGAAGAATCTGGACCCCCAAAGATCATACGCGAGGAACGAGATCCTTCGCTTCGCTCAGGATGACAAAGGGTACTTGGGATGCCACAAACGAACATAGTTTGTATACGCAACTTGCAGGTTGCTCCACTCATAATGACAACCCCTCAACTGGTTCCCACTGACAAACATCTATCTTCAACATATGCTTTCTTAATTCCGCCCCCACTCTATCCAATACGACTCGCGTTTCGCGTTTCGCGTTTCGCGCCTCCCGCCTCCCTACACCTTCATAGCCCGCTTATACTTCACAATCAACTCCTCCGCCTTCCTCCGGCTATTACTCACCAGGCTCTCCTGCAACAGGTCCCAATTAGGGCGCTCGTGATAGTCCAGGTGGTAAATCACATTCTCATTCTGCACCGTGGCCGATCTCCCCAGCAGCGGAAACAACTCCGTCAGAAACGCTATCTCCCACACCTTGTGCCCCGACCTCTGCTTGTCCAGCACATCCACCGTACTGTCGTAATAATCGAGCAGAATGTTCCGCACCAGCTTATCCTGCCGGAACACCCCGCCCGGCGAATAGTGCGGCCTCCCCGCCAGCGCCGTCCTCACCGTCCCCGCGTTCTTGCAAAAAGGCGACAGCCACCCGTACTCCGGGTTGCCATCGATATACTGTAGCATCTGCGCGATAGCCCCCGAAGGCATCACCACGTCGTCGTCCATAAAACAAACGTTAGACCCACTCAACGCCTCAAGCAACGTAAGCCTCCCCAGGCTGAACGCGCGCTTGTCGTCGTGCAAGTGGTCGTAAGTGCACCTGATCCCCCGGTCCGCCGCCAACCGCAACACCGACTGCACCTCCACCCGGTCAATAATCGGCTGCGGGGCCGTATCCACGATATGGATGCGAATACGCTGCTCATCCTGCAAAAGCAGCGAAGAAAGCGCCATCGACAGCGTCGACTTCCCAATAGTAAGCACCCCGATCTCCATCAAAGGCGCGCTCACACTACCATTACTACTCAAATTCAACTCGTTCAACTCCGTTCCATGTCATACCGTCTACCGTCTACCGTCCTTCGTCCTTCGTCCTTCGTCCTTCGTTCGCACAATATACCATATCCCCAGCGCCGCCGTAGCGGAAAGCGCATCCACCAGCACGTCCCAAAAGTACCCCACGCGCCTCGGCACAAACAACTGGTGGACCTCGTCCGTCATAGCATAAAGCGTGCTGACCACCACCCCCACCTGCCACACCCGCAGCAACACGCGCCTCCCCACCCTCCCCCTCCCCCAATCCGTAAACAGCGCAAGCAGCCCCCTCCCCACCAGCAACGCCAGCACCACATACTCGAACACGTGCCCCAGCTTACGCAACACCCGCACCCACGGCGGCCCCTCGAACACCGTCCACGTGTTCTGCGCCGACACGTAAAAGATAGCCACCGCCCACACCAACGCAGGCCCCCACGCCCACGCCACCTCACGCCACGACGGCCCAACCCGGCCCCCACTCCGACTCCCCTCCGTCCGTTCGTCCCTCTCCATCACACCCACAAGTATAACAGCCCCCAAACCCCCCACCAACCTGCTATACTATGGCCAACCGCCAACTCAGACGATTTACTGAACAGCTTTTGTTCCTAAATAAGCATTGATAAAAAGCAGAGGAAGCAGAGATAACAGAGAAAAGCAGAGAACGAAATAAATAAAGAAAACTCTGCTTACCTCTGCTATCTCTGCTTCCTCTGCTTTGAACCCACACTCCAACCCAAGAAAAAGTGCATCTCCACTGACAACCGACAACTGACAACTGACAACCGACAACTGACAACCGCCCTGCAACTTTCCCCGCCCACCCGCGTATATACGCTGTATAGGGGAGATGCACGATGACAACCAACACGGGGTTAGCGTTTACACATACATTCTCGGTGTCCCTCGGCGACGTAGTGCGCGACAAACTTTCCGGCTGGCGGCATACCCTCGCCGGCGAAGGTGAGCCTCATGTCAAGGCCGCCTTTCACGCGCCGCTGGGAGCCAACCGGCAGGATAACACGGCCCACACGGCCACAGCTACCGCCACAGCTACCGCCACCAGGCCCAAAGAGGAGCAAGCAAGGCCAATGACGAGCGACAGCGGGCGCGAAACATCCTTAGCCCTCGGTCCTCAGTCCGCGGTCCTAAGTTCCGCCGAACAGGACCGCATAACGGTCCAGGCGGCCCTTGCGGGCGACCAGTCAGCCTTTGCCGACCTCGTCACCCGCTACCAATCAGCCGTCTACAACATGGCCTACCGCATGCTCGGCGACCCCACTGAGGCCGAGGACGCCGCCCAGGAAGTATTCGTCCGCGCCTGGAACCAGTTACGCACCTTCCAGCTTGAGCGCCGCTTCTCCACCTGGCTCCTCTCCATAGCCTCGCACCACTGCATCGACATGCTCCGCCGCCGCAAGCCTACCGCGCCCCTCGATGGCGTAGCCCTCTTCGTGCCGAGCGATGCCCCGGAGCCTGACGAGATGGCCTTGCGGGGTGAGCAACGCGAGATGGTACAGCGCATGCTTAACACCTTGCCTGAGAAATATCGCACCGTAACCGTTTTGCGCTATTATAATGACCTATCATACGACGAGATAGCCCAGATGACCGGGCTGACCGAAAGCGCGGTGAAGACCCAGCTCCACAGGGCGAGACGCATGCTGGCCGAGCAGATCACGGCCACGGGCGCATATGGAGATGGCAAGCAGCCCGCGCACAAAACAAAGGAGAAAGGGGGTGAGCAATATGGTACACGAACTCTTTGACGAGCTAATGTCACTCAAGCTCGACGGCTTGATCGACGAACTCGATGATCGCCGTCTCGACGAGCATCTTGGCGAGTGCGAACTGTGCGCACGAGCCTGGTTGATGCTCCGGCAGACTCATGTCATATTGCGAAACTCAGCGTCGGAGCCACTGCCTGTTCCATCCTCCTTCCACTCGAAGGTAATGGCCCAGGTAGCGGCTCCCACGCCCCAACCGCAAACGGCGCAACCCACACACAGCAAACCTCTGCTCTTACCCGCCACCTCCACCGGCAGGCTAGGCGATACCCCAAGCCTACAGGGCGTGGGCGTGCCAGCCTTTTCTGCTCATACCCGCCGCCTCCCCTATGCCCCCACCATCGGCCTCAATGACAACACCGACTGGCAGAGGCAGGTGGTCGGCTACCTGCGCAACGCCGGGGCCATAATCGTGGCTCTGGCGGGCATGGCGGCCCTCTTCCTCGCCCTGACGATGTCCGGCGTGATCAAGCTGGGCGGTGCGCTAGGCGAAGGCATAAGCACCCTCCGCACCCTCTTCGAAGCCGTGGGCGCATGGTTCCAGTCCCTCTTCGCCACCTCCGGCTCCGCCCTCATCGCCGCCTCCGCTGTCATCGCCGGTCTCCTCCTCCTGGCGGGCTGGCAGGTAATCACCACCTACCAGCGCGCCGTCCTCGAAGGTCGAGGCCACACCGGCGCTCTCACCGGCGCCCTAAACACCGGCCCCTTAGAAGTAGCAGCCTGATAATATGTTCCAAGTTCAAAACTCAAATCCCTTAACCCCTTAATCCCTAATCCCTAATCCCTAATCCCTAATCCCTAATCCCTAATCCCTTAACCCCTTAATCCCCTAACCCCTTAATCCCCAACCCCCAATCCCACCATGACCGTAACCATAGCCAAACGAATAACAATCCTCCTGATGGCCATATGGGCCGTCCTCGCCGCCTCCCTGTTAGGCATGGGCTCGCGCACCGCCTGGGCGCAGAGCGAGCCTGGCCGCACCATCTTCGGCAGCGACCTCACCATAGAGGAAGGCGAGACGGTGCAGGGCAACGTAAGCGTCACCGGCGGCGACCTCGTCGTCTACGGCACGATCAACGGCAAAGCCCACGTGGTCGACGGCGACGCCGACATCCACGGCCTCGTCGTAGGCGATCTCACCATCATAACGGGTGGCAGCATCACCCTCTATGAAGGTAGCGCCGTAGAAGGCAACGTGGTGGCTTCAGGCGATATCGACCTGCAAGACAACAGCCGCGTAGAGGGTAGTGTTACTTCTCTCGGCGGCGCGGTCATCCAGGGCCAGAACGCCCTCGTAGGCGGCACGATAAACAAGATCGACAGCCCCGCTCAGGCGCTTCAGAACTTTATGAACGCCAACGCGCCTCACACCCCAGGGGCTTCCGGCAACTTCGGGCAGCATCTCAGCCCGTTCGGGCGCTTCTTCGGCTGGCTAAGCCTGGGTATCTTCAGCGCGATAGTGCTGGCCCTCGCCGTGGGCCTCGCCGCCCTCTTCCCACGTCGCATCCGCGTCTCCAGCGCCACCCTTGAGGCCGAGGCCGGACCCTCCGTAGTGGTGGGTATAATCACCGCCCTCCTCACCTTTCCCCTGTTCGGCATAGCCTCCCTCGTGCTGGCGATCACCATCGTAGGCATCGTGCTCATCCCTGTGCTCGCCGCCCTCCTCTTGATCGCCTTCCTCTTCGGCTTCGTCGTCGTCAGCCAATGGCTTGGCAATCGCCTCTATGACACCGCCCGCCACGCCGAATCGACATACGTCCCACGCCAGTCGCAACCCGCCACCCTCATAATCGAAGTGCTCCTGGGCGCATCGGTGATTCTCGCGTCCACTGTCCTCCCCGCCATCTTCCTCCCAGGCTGGATCACCGGCATGCTGCTAGGCATCATTTACGTCATCTCCTGCATAGGGATCGGCTCTGCCGTCCTCAGCAAATTCGGCACCCTCCAACCCCCCAGGCGCCATCCCCACAGGCGCACCATCACCTACCCCACCCCCGTCCACACCCACGCCAACACCCAGCCCCTCGGCCCCACCCCCATCCTACCTAGAGAAGAATAATCGTCTCCCCAAGAGGATAAATATATGGGCGGCAATACTGTCGCATTAATTTCGTAGGGGCGGACCCGTGTGTCCGCCCTCTATCTTTACCCCTATCTTCACGGCTAACCAACCAGGCATACAC
>JBAURA010000129.1:0-2645 GCA_049580985.1 Chloroflexia bacterium | reverse complement strand
GGGTAAGCAGAGAGGGCGGGCACGGGGACCCGCCCCTACGAACCACGATCTTTGTGCGACATCACTGGACCCCACACGTGCCGCTACGATCTCTTCTTGAACAAGGCACATTATAGCACAGCCCACGTCACCCTATCGGTCTACAGACCTACTCCAGGAGCCTTCGAGACTACGCTAATCGGCTGATGCATCCTCGCCTCTACTTTGCTAACATGGGGCTTATGCCCTATACCTCGCAAGGAGCTAAGACCATGACCACACAGACCCTATTCAGAAATCGTGCCTATACCGACAGCGACGTCCAGGCTGTCTGCGACCTGCTCAACGCCTGCGACGCCGTCGACAAGATGGACGACAACTACTCGGTCGACAACCTCCAGACCGAATTCAACGACCCCGACCTCGACAAGGCGCGCGACCTGCGCCTCTGGGAGGACGAGAACGGCAACCTCATCGGCTTCGGCCAGCTCTGGCTCAAGAAGTCCGAAGAAGACGAAATGTTGGACGGCTACATCTACTTGCGCGTCCACCCCGACTTCCGCGACAACGGCCTGGAAGATGCAATCGTAGCCTGGGCGTTTGAGCGCGCCAGGGAAGCGGGCCACGAAAAGGGCCTCCCGGCGCGTGTCAGGTCGGGCACCCGCGACTACGACGCCTATGGCCGCGCCATCTGGGAGCGCCACGGTATGTCTGTCGCACGCTACTTCTTCACCATGACCCGCGACCTGGATCAGCCGATTGCCGAGCCGCAGCTACCCGAAGGCTTCACCCTGCGCCATTCCACCGCAGGGCTTGAGGATGTACAGAGGTGGATCGAATGCTTCAACCTCTCCTTCATCGACCACTGGAACCACCACCCCGCCACGGTCGAGAGTCATGCCCACTGGCTCACCAGCCCCAACTACAACCCCCAGCGCGACCTGATCGCCGTAGCGCCTGACGGCACGGTCGCCTCCTTCTGCTTCTGCTGGATCGACAAGGCCGACAACGAGCGCAACAACCGCCTCGAAGGGTGGATCGACATACTCGGCACGCGGCGCGGCTACCGCAAGATGGGCCTGGGTAAAGCCATGCTCCTCGCCGGCCTCCACCGCCTCAAGCATGATGGCATGTCCGTCGCCAAGCTGGGCGTCGATGCCGACAACCCCACGGGCGCGCTCCAGCTGTACGAGGCAACCGGCTTCACCAGGCTCCACACTCAAGTCTCGTACCGCATGGAACTGTAAGCCGGTGGCGTGGCAGGCTTATAATTGTATCATGCCTGCCGACCATACTGAGGGAACAAGTGAGGCGGGGGTGGGGATCGGTCCACCCCCGCCTCTCGCCATCCCCGGTGCCGCCGCCTCTGCTCTTCGCGTCCAGCTTGGCCTCTCCTTCGCTGCCTTCATACTGATCGGCGCGAACGATGCGGCGCTGGGTATCCTCCTACCCAGTTTTCAGGCTTTCTACGACATAGACAAGTCCACCGTCGGTTTGATGTTCGTCGCCTCCGTGTCTGGCTACCTGCTCTCAGCGTTCGGCAGCGGTTTGTTGGTCGAGCGCCTGGGCCAGCGCGTCTACATGCTGGTGGGTTGCGCCTCCTTCGCTTTCGGAGCGTTACTGTTCGGCATGGCTCTCCCCTTCCCTGTGCTCGTGGGTGGCGCTATCTTCGTAGGCTTTGGCGTAGCGGTCATCGACGCGGGCCTGAACGCCTACATCGCGGGCCTCCCCAATTCCACCGCAGCCCTCAACTACCTTCACGCCTTCTTCGGGATTGGCGCGCTGCTTGGCCCTCTGATCGCGACGGGCGTGCTGGAGCTTGGTTGGGCCTGGTACTGGGTCTATTACCTGTGGGTAGCGTTCTCCCTCCTCCTCTTCGTCGGGTTCGCTTTGGCCTTCAAGACTGCCCGCGCCGGACGGCCCACCCATCAGGAAGGCGGCAACGTCATGCAGGCCATGCTGCGCTTGAGAGCGGTGTGGGTGGCGGCAGCCTTCCTCTTCGTCTACGTCGGCCTGGAAGTAAGCCTGGGTATCTGGGCCTATAGCTTTCTGGTTGAAGAGCGCCGCGATCCAACGGGCTTTTCGGGTGTAGCAGTCAGTGGCTACTGGCTGGGTCTCACGGTTGGTCGGCTGGTTATGGGCAAGCTGGGCGCAAAACTGGGCAACTTGCGCCTCATTCGCCTCTGCCTGGCCGGGACGGTTGCCGGGATCATACTGGTGTGGCTCCTCCCCTTCCCTCCCCTGGAAGCCCTGGGCTTATGGCTGGTAGGCTTTAGCCTGGGGCCGATCTTCCCCACCACCATCTCCCTCATGTCGGGCATCGTCCCGGCCCGCCTTCTCCCTGGCGTGGTAGGCTTCCTCGCGGGCCTCGGCGCGATGGGCGCGGCTATCTTCCCCGCAGCCGCCGGCGCGTTCGCCCAACTCCTCGGCCTCTGGTCTCTCCTCCCCTTCGAAATCGCCCTCACCCTCCTCATGCTCGCCCTCTGGCTTCGCTTGCAGGGGTCGGGGGTTAGGGGTTAGGGATTAAGGGATTAAGGGGTTAGGGGATTGGAGACCGCAAACCTAACCTTACACTTAAGGAACTTCCATGTAAGGTTAGGTTTATACGCACCAGAATCTGCTCTGCGTACTTAAGGGATTTCCATAAGCAGAGCAGATCTTAAGAC
>JBAURA010000128.1:0-1636 GCA_049580985.1 Chloroflexia bacterium | reverse complement strand
CTATCGCGCGCTCCATCGGCAGAGCTTTGCCTTCAGCCCACAGCCTCTCCCACAACTCGGGCGGCACCCGCGCACGAGTAGCTTCCAGGCTGCGGTCGTACTCTACCTGGTCGGGTGTCTCGAACGTAATACTTATCGCTTCACGCAACGCGTCCGCCGCCCCGAACAGGCGTGCCGCCCTCTCTAGCTGCCCACGAGACCCCGCTACCCCCGCCAGCGCCGCCAGGTCCAGCGTAATTCCGGCCCTGTCGCCCGCCCCCACGTCCAGTTGCAATGCCTGCGTGATATACGATTCGGCCTCATCCAGGTGCCCCCTGTAGTGTTCCACGTGCCCCAGGTTCATCAGCACCGAGCTTGTACCCCTCTTGTCACCCAACTCGCGCAGGATCTCCAGGCTGCGCTCGTAGTGCCGTGCCGCCTCTTCGTAGTTCCCCTGCAAACGGTAGATCTCGCCCATCGTTGTGAGTACTCTGCCAATAGACGCAGCCTTACCCTCTTCCTCCAGGATCGTCAGGCACTCCCGAATAAGCGCAAGCGCTCTGTCGTACTCGGCGCGCGTATAAGCCATGATACTAAGGTTGTGCAGCGCCATGCTGGCTAACAGCCGGTTCCCCTGCTCTCGCCAGATGCCAAGCGCCTCCTCGTAGTACCTGTCCGCGTGCTCGTAATCGCCATGCTCCAACGCCACCCCGCCCAGGTTGTTCAGCACCCTTGCCACCCCATCCACGTCTTCCAGGTCGCGGAATATCCGCAGACTCTCCTCCAGGGCGCGCACGGCCTCGGCATGATCGCCCTGCCGTTCGGCCAGCACTCCCAGCGACATGAGGGCCTCCCCGCGCTCAGGCGTGCGCGACGCAGGGGCACAGGTGATAGCCGCTTCCAGCCAGTGCCTACCCTCGCTCAGATAGTCGCGCATGTACCAGAACCAGCGCAGGCCGCTACTCAGGCGCAGTGCTATGTTCGCCTCCCCCTCCGATACGGCCCATTGGAGCACGGCGCGCATATTGTCGTGCTCGGCCTCCAACTTTGCGAGCCATTCGGCCTGGTTTGGGCCTCGCAGGTGCACGCTCCCTTCCTCTTCGAGGGCCAGGTAATATGCCGCGTGGTCGCTCCTGCGTGCCCGCTCCTCGCCGCTCTCCCGCAGCTTTTCCAGTGCGAACTCTCGTATCGTCTCGAGCATCGTGAAGCGAGCCTCCCCGTCGCTCCCCGTCTCTCTCCTCAGCAGGCTCTTTGACGACAGAGATTGAAGCAATCCCTCCGCTTCCTCGCCCGCGATAGCCTGCGCCGCCGGCAGCGCGCAGCCCCCGGCAAACACCGCGAGCCTCTGGAACCCTATCTTTTCAGCGTCTGACAGTAGTTCATAGCTCCAATCTATAGCCCCTCTTAGCGCTTGCTGGCGCGGCGATACGTCGCGCGGTCCACCCGATAGCAGATCCAGCCTGGCCCCCACCCTGGCTAATATCTCTTCGGGCGATAGCGCCCTCACCTGGGCTGCGGCCAACTCAATAGCGAGCGGCAGCGAGTCGAGGCTGACACATATCCGTGCCACCGCGCGGGCGTTGTCCGCGTTCAGGCCGAAGGTGCGGTCGGCGGCCCTGGCGCGCTCTACGAAAAGCGAGATCGCTTCGTAGCGGGC
>JBAURA010000127.1:0-11955 GCA_049580985.1 Chloroflexia bacterium | reverse complement strand
AGAACATCGCCACCTGCCTCGGCACCAGCACCTCCCGGCTCCGCGACCCCGTCTTCAGGTCCTCCGGCTCCAAATTAAAGAAGCTCGACACCGTCTCCACGATCCTCTCGTGCGTGATCGGCCTCCTGCGCTGGTTAGCCCCCAGGTCCGTCAGCGACGCCGCCGCCAGGTCCACCGTCACGCCCATCCCGTTCAGATTGGCATAAGCCGCGATCCTGTTCAGCGCCCCTTCCAACTCCCTGATATTGCTCTGCACCTTCCGCGCGATGTAGTCCACCACCTCGCTAGGCACCCGCACGTCCATGCTCTCGGCCTTCGTCCTCAAGATCGCGATCCTAGTCTCCAAATCCGGCGGCTGAATATCCGCCGCCAGCCCCCACTCGAACCTCGACCGCAGCCTCTCCTCAAGCGTCAATATCGCCTTCGGCGGCCTATCGCTCGTCATCACCACCTGCTTGTTCGCCCCGTGCAGTGCGTTGAACGTGTGGAAGAACTCCTCCTGCGTGCTCTCCTTGCCCGCGATGAACTGTATATCGTCCACCAGCAAAATATCCGTGCTCCTGTACATATTCCTGAATGTCTCGTTCCGCCCCTCCCTGATCGCATTGATCAGGTCGTTCGTAAACTTCTCGCTCGTCACGTACAGCACCCTGATCCCTGGGTTGCGCCGCATAGCCTCGTGCCCGATAGCGTGCAGCAGGTGCGTCTTGCCCAGCCCCGCCCCCCCGTACAGGAACAGCGGGTTGTACCCCAGCGCCGGCTTCTCCGCCACCGACCGGCTGGCCGCGTGCGCGAGCTGGTTGCTCTTGCCCACGATAAACTTATCGAACGTATACCGGGCGTTGAGCATAGTGTTCTCTTCCATGCTCATCTCAAGCTGCACCGCCGGTCGCCCGTTCTGCCCCCCCCTTATATACGTAGGGGCCTGTCCGGGCGCGCTGCTCGTCCCGCCCCGCGCCATCCCCGCGCCCCCTGGAGCCGCCGGCCTGATAATATTGGCCGGCCCGCTCGCCGCCATCTGCCCCGTCGGCTGGTTCTGCGTCCCATGCTGCCCGTGAGCCGTGATAGGCGTAGGCTGCCCGCTCGCCCCATGGCTCTGCTGCCCCTGCTGCGCCGCAATCGGCTTCTGGGCATACGCCCCCCCGCTGATCTGCTGGCCCACCGCGATAGGCATCTCCACTTCCTGCTTCTCGCCCACCCCGTCCAGCGCGTGCAGCGACCGCTGGCTCTCGCCCCTCGCCGGCGTCCGCACCTCGAAGCGCACCTCCACCTCGTAACCCAGTATGCTCTTCAGCGTCTCCGCGATCTCCTTGCTGTACCGCTTCTCCAGCCACTCCTTAGCGAAGTTGCTCGGCACCGCGATCGCCACCAGCTTCCCCTCATCGAACTGCGCGATAGAGGTATTCTTCAACCACGTCTGGAAGCTCGGCCCAGGCACTTTCATCTGCAAATCGCCCAAGGCTGCCTGCCACAACTGCTTGGCATTCATCCGGCCTTCTCCTCCCGCTCCTGCGTGCTTAGATGTGAATTGCGTCCCTTCCATCGGAAACCTCTCTACGCGCTGCCATACCCTATCTTCTCTTTACTCTATTACTCCCGCACCCTCTACCAACTCGTCACTCGTCACTCGTCCCCATCAATCTTGGCGAACCCTGGCGCTCTTGTCTTCCTGGTGGTCCTATCGTCCATCGTCCATCGTCCGCCGTCGTCCTTCCACCCATCATATCAGCGCGTCCTCTAGATTTCAATAATCTCTCTACGCGATTTCCATAAGAAGGAGTTATATCTTACAAAAACCCAGAACCGCTATAGAGACTTTTCCACATAGGTAGTGCACAAACTTTTCCACATTTCCACCCCCGTTCGTGCATTCCCGCCCATCCAACTACAACCTGCTAGCCCTTTCCTACATGTTGTGCCACTATGGGTAATAGGATACTACATCTAGTGGACACTTGTCAAGTCCCTAGACATAAGATTCGCACATATTTTCCCCACCAAAATGGGTCAATATGGGCTACGCCCGACGCCTTATTGATTTATACGGTGCTGTAAGGTTGGCAAAGGCCAAACGAAGTATAGGGTCCTGTTAGGGTCCTGTCACTCCGCTGAATTTATGGGCCTGTTGAGGGGGCTTTTCCCGAAGCCCCGTTAAGATACTTTATCCACACCGAGGAGTCAAGACTTTTCCACCCCGATTCCCCACCAAAACTATAAGTATTCTGCGTACCCATCCCCCACCAAATATTAGCGACACCCGCTAGAACATCCGCTCCAATTTTCCCGCCAGCATATATCCCTCTAAACGAATGAGGGGACGGATTGAAAATCCGCCCCTTCATTCATCTATACTCTAATCACCCATCTGCGCCATCGTCCCCTCGACGATCTCCCTCACAACATCATCATTCAGCGCGAACCTGGCCCCCGCCGCCTCGAACAACTGCGGCAGCGGCCTCGACCCGCCCAGCGCCAGCCCGCGCTTGTACGCCTCAATCGCCTCCCTCTCATCCTCCAGCGAATTGAGCCATATCCTCAGCGCCGCCAGCTGGGCGATCCCATACTCCACGTAGTAGAACGGCACGTCGAACACGTGCGGGTACTGCCACCCGATCTCCCGGTACTGTTCCAGCCCATCCCAGTCCAGCCCCGGCCTGAACCTCTCCTCAAGCTGCACCCACTTGGCGCGCCTGGCCTCCGCGCTGTGGTCGTCCGCCGTGTACACCCAGTGCTGGAACGAATCGATCATCGCCATCCAGGGGAAGAACTTCAGCTTATCGCGCAACTGCTCTTTCAACAGCCGCCCCAACTCCTCCTCGCTGTAAAACTCGTCCAGGTAAGGCCGCGACAGCAGCTCCATGCTCATCGAAGCCACTTCCGAGAACTCGTGCGTGGTCGCGTGGTAGCTGTAGAGCGGCAGATTCCGCGCCAGGTAGTAGTGGAACGAATGTCCGCCCTCGTGCAGCAGCGTGTCCACGTCGTCCTTGCTCCCCACCGCGTTCATGAAGATGAAGGGCACCCGCGTGTCCGACAGCATATCCATGTACCCGCCTGGCGCTTTCCCCGGCCTGTTCTCCAGGTCGAGCAACTTCTGGTCGATCATCTCCCTGAAGAAGCCCGCCAGCTCCGGGTCGATCCGGCTCACGACCCTGTAGCACCCTTCCTCTAGCTCCTCTGCGGTGGCGAACGGCTTGAGCGGTGGCGCGCCCTCCGGGTCCACCTCCATGTCCCACGGCTTCAGCGCCTCTATGCCCAGTTGCCCGGCCCGCCGCTCCCACTCTCGCGCTACCACCGGCGTGACGTACTTCGCAATCGCGTCGTGGAAGGCCACGCACTCCTGGGGCGTGTAATCGAACCGCTTCATCTCCTGGAACTTGTAGTCGCGGAAGTTCTGGAACCCTGCGTTGCGCGCGATCTTCTGCCTCACCTCGTACATCCTGTCGTACAGGTCGTCCAGCGCCTCCGCGTCGGTCAGCTTCGCGTTCCAGCGCGCCAACCATGCACCCTCCCTGGTCTCCCGGTCCTGCTCCTCCAGGAAGGGGAGCAACTGCGGCAGCGTGTATGTCTTGCCTCTGAACTCCGCTTCCTGCGCGCCCACGATCTTGTTGAACTCCTGCTCCAGCCTGCGGTCCTCCTGCATCAGGGGCACGTTCTCCTCGCGGAACAACTCCACCTCCGACCTGATATTCCGCATGTACACCAGGTAATCGTCGCCCAGCTTGCTCACAGCCGGCGACTCCAGGATCTTCCTCTTGAGCGCGAAATCCCGCTGCTCCTTCACCGGCAGCACGTCGTCCACGATCCTCAAGTAATGGGCCTCGTACTCCGGGTTGGTAGTGTCCACCGTCATATCGATATATGCCAGCGAATAGCACTCATACAGGACCGCGTTCAATTCCTCCCAATCCAATATAAAGTCCTCCAACTTTTCCCTGGTCCCCACCGAGTGCAACTCCAACTCGTCATACAGGCGGTTCAAAGCCTCCGCGTCCACAGGGTCAAACCCCTCCGGCACGAACCTGCGCGAGGCCGTTCGCTTAGATGTGAAATTAGGCATATGTATATGTGGTTCCTTTCCAATAATCGAACTTAACCTACATTATATACACGCAACCCTCCCACCAACAGGGACGCAGGTAGTATTTTGAAACAGACGGTGGACGGTAGCAGTTACGTTTTACGTTTTACGCCTCCACCGACAACCGACAACCGACAACCGATAACCGACAACCGACAACTGACAACCCTCCCTCCTCACACCTTCATACTCTGCCACTTGCCCTCGCGGAAGCGGACGTAGAGCAATATAGCTCGTATCGTTGACTCCACGATCAGGGCCGCGTAGATCCCTACCAGGCCCCAACCTAACCCCGGCACGCACAGGTCCGTGAACGGGATGCACACCGAGTGCAGGCCCAGGAACGCCCC
This sequence comes from Chloroflexia bacterium, assembly GCA_049580985.1. Classification (GTDB taxonomy): domain Bacteria; phylum Chloroflexota; class Chloroflexia; order QHBQ01; family JADMIH01; genus JADMIH01. The sequence goes on along the minus strand of JBAURA010000127.1, from coordinate 7,527 downwards.
GCTTGGCAGCCTCACCAGCCACACGCCGAAGGTCGTCACCCACATAGGGAAGCGCACGTCACCCGCCCCCCTCAGCGCGCCGCCCAGCACGAAAGCCACCGCCAGCATCGGCTGGTAGAGCGCGATCACCCTCAGGCTCTCGACCCCCAGCCCGATCAGCCGCTGGTCGTCGGTGAACATCCTCATGATCGGCTCGCCGAAGAAGAAGAACACCACCCCCATCAGCCCCATCCATACCACCGCCGAGCGCGTAGCCAGTTGCGCGCCGAGCAGGGCCCGCCTGGGACTCCTCGCCCCCAGGCTCTGTCCCACCAGTGTAGTAGCGGCCATCGAGAACCCGAAGCCCGGCATCTGCGACAGGAACACCGCATTCAGCGCCAGCCGCGAAGTAGCGAACACCACCTCCCCCAGGCCGATCACAAGCAAGCTGTAGATCAGGATGCCCAGCGACATGAACAACTGCTCAAACGCCGACGGCACGCCTATCTTCATAATGCGCCTGACGATGCCGAAATCAGGTCGCCACGTGCCGCCGCTCCCCTTCAATAAGCTGAGCGACGACCTGGGCAGGAAGAACATCCCCAGCAGGATCACAGCGCCGATGCCTCGCGCGATCACCGACGCCCATGCCGATCCCGCCACGCCCATCTCCGGTATCCACCCCAGGCCGGGGATCGCCACCTGCGCGCTCCCGCCAAATGCATGCACTATGCCCGTGAGCCAGCCTCCCAGTATCTCGCTTGCCTTATCGCCGCCGAACACAAACTCCACTGCCAGGATAGCGTTGATCACATTGATGCCCGCCGTTACCAGCATGGGCGTGCGCGTGTCGCCCGCCCCGCGCATAGCCGCGCTGGCAACGAACATCATCACCAGCGGCACCGCACAGACGAGGGTGATGCCCAGAAACGTCGCGCCCTCGTCTGCCGCCTCTGATGTAAGGCCGAGCATCGTCATCAGGGGGTGCGCCAGCAAGGCAATCGGCATCAACGCCAGGCTCGCGATTACCGACAGCACCAACGATTGCTTGAGGACCGCGTTAGCATCGTGCTTCTGCTTCGCGCCGATGTGACGAGCCACCAGCACGGTAGCGCCCATGCTGATGGCGACGAGCGCGGTGGTCAATATCCACACAAGTTGCTGGGCCGCGCCCACGCCCGATAGCGCCGCCGTGCCCAGGCGCGCCACCACCGCCGTGTCCACGATCCCCAGCAGCGTCTGTAGCGCGTTCTCCGCGATGGCGGGCCACGCCAGCCTGAACACGCTCTTGCTGACCGCGCGCCGCTCCTGCGGTGTCAGTTCCGCTTCTTGTGCGTCCACCGCCACCGTCCCGGCAGCCACTACCTCGGCCTGCGCTGCCGGCTCAACCGCCACTCCGGGCGCGAACATATCGGTGCTCTCGGCTACTTCGAGCGCCGCTTCTTCCACTCCCTGCGCGTCGAGCGTGCCCCGCGCATGCCCATTCGCTGAGGCAGGTGCTTCCTTTCCTACATCTCCCTTAACCACCGAACCCATTACAACATCCTTCTTACCATAGACATATATCTAATACTTGCCCTAATTGATAGGGCGGCTTTCCCGCCGCCCTTACGCATATATATTGACTCCGAATTATACCATACCCGATCCCTGGTCCCCGGTCCCTGATCCCTGACCCCCAAGCAAGATACTTGCCACCAGCCCCCTCTCGACCGTCTGCTGGTTGGGGGGCGGGGCTTTCAAGTCTTTGACCGTCACCGTGCCCGCCGCGCGCTCGTCCGGCCCGGTAACCAGCGCGAAAGGGATGCCGAGCCGGTCGGCATAAGCGAATTGCTTGCCAAGCTTGTCCCCGGCGTTCAGGTATACTTCGGAGGGTATCCCAATGCTTCTTAGCTCCGTCACAAGCTGAGTCGAGTCGCGCACGCTCTCGTTCGAGCTATCGAACACGGTGACCAGGGCTATGCTGGGAGACGCCTGAGGAGTGATCATGCCCAGGGTGGTCATAACGTCTATGATCCTCTCGATCCCGAACGAGCCACCTGTAGTTGGCAGGTCGCGTCCGGCGAACATCCCTATCAGGTTGTCGTAGCGACCGCCTCCGCCCAGCGACCCGATCTTCGGCTCGTCCACCACTATCTCGAACACCGCGCCCGTGTAATAATCGAGGCCGCGCGCCAGGGTTACATCCACCCGGTAACGGTCAAGTTGGACGCCCATTCCTTCCAGGGCCGACAGAATAGCGCGCAGGTTCTCCAACCCCTTTATTGCCTCAGGGTCATCCGCTAGAGGGCCTGCCATCTCGGCAAGTAAGACCTCGTTATCCGAGAACCCGGCCACCTGCCCGCCACGCGAGAAGACGTCGAGCGCGCGCCCGGCAATCTCCTCCGAAACCCCGTTCTTGACCATCTCCTCCAGCACACCGCCGGGGCCGATCTTGTCCAGTTTGTCCATCGCCCTATAGATGATGCCTGCTTGCTCCGGTGCCACGCCCGCGCTACGGGCCAGGCCCGCCAGCAGCGCCCGGTGGTTGATCAGCACCCGGTACTCTTTGAACCCCAGTCTATCCATCACCTTCCCGTAGATAGAGAGCACCTCGGCGTCGGCCAAAGGCGAGGCCGTGCCCACGATGTCGATATCGCACTGGTAGAACTCGCGGTATCGCCCAAACTGCGGGTTCTCGCCGCGCCACACCGGGCTGATCTGGTAACGCTTCCAGGGCAGTTGTAGCTCATTGAGGTGCATCCCTACTACGCGCGCCAATGGCACACTGAGGTCGAAGCGCAGCCCAACCCGCCTCTGGCCCTGGTCTTCAAACCTGTACATGAGGCGCTCGTCCTCGCCGTACTTCCCCTCAAGCGTAGCCGCGTACTCAAGAGAAGGCGTCTCCAGCGCCGCGAACCCGTGCAGCTCGAATACGGAGCGCAGCGTATCCATGACGTGCTGCCGCACGAACATCGTCGCGGGCAGGTGGTCTCTAAAGCCCTTCAGTCGTTGGGGCTGTATTCTATCACCGGCCATCTATACTATCTCCTTTGTTTCGCTGTACGGCTCTCTAAATCTCATACGCCTGCAAGCGCCTTCATACTCTTCACACCGTTCATAGCATCTTGCTCCCAGCTTCGGAAGGCGGGGTGTTCGCGCTGTTCGATAAACCACGTAGTAAGCTGTAACTCTCGAAAAGCGAGCAACACAGGGAGATAGACTTCGTGCTCCTCCGGCAGTGGCCGCACGCTGCGGTAGCCTTTTAGCAGCGCCGCTCGCAACTGGGGATACTCTTGTGTATGAGGCAACTCGCTGAGCGTTACCGTCAGATCGTAAAGAAAGTGCGCCCATCCGCAATCATCGAAGTCTATAGCCCTCACCTCGCCTTTGCGGAAGAGATAGTTCCATTGGTGAAGATCGGCATGTATGAGGCCGAATACATCAGGCCCGGTGCCCAGCGCCTCCAATACCAGTTGCATCTTCTCGATCACCGCCCTCACTACCGCCACATCCTCCTGCGGTCGAACTTCCGCGAACGTATTGACGATCTCATCTGCTAACTGGGGAGGCAAGGCATCCGGTGTAGGCCGTATAAAGCCTTCAGGCGGTACAAACTGCCTGGTAGAGTGCTCGTGCAGCCTGGCGATAAAAATGCCTACTCGCTCTAAATGCCTGGGTGTCAAGCCCTCGTCCATGAAGCGCCCATCAACCCACCGGAAAAGGACGCACACCCGCGCCTCTGGCACTCCCTCAACTTCGACCCTTGTGAGCAGCTTATCGTCGCGTGTACGGACAGGCACGGGCACCACCAGGTCGGTATCGCGCCGTAGCGCTGCCAGCCATTCCATTTCGGAGCGTATTTGATCTTCCGTGCGCCCAGGGGTTAATGAACCATTGGCAGGCGTGTGGATGCGTATTACATACCGCTCGCCATCCGCCGTTTCGACGCGAAAGGTTGTGTTTGCCATGTGAACCAGGGGTGTAAGGCTAACCTCGCGCATGCCGAAATCGTCCAGCGCCTTCTCTGCCACCCTCTTCAAACGTGCTACCTGGCCCCGCTTACCCAGGGTATTAAACGGTTTCATGGCCCCTTTTCCTCTGCTCCCATTATCAGCATTGCCCGCAATTATAGCATAGCCCCAATTCAAGGCATCTTACACCAGCTCCTGTTCGCGGCATAAGATGCGCCGGACGTAGAAAACACTACTTCTCAGGTTGGGTTTTGTTCCTATACAACTTAGCTTACAATGGAACATTGTAGTGCCGCCGAAAGTTAATGAGAGTGAGTTCGCCACGTCCAGTAGCGTCCCACTCGTATCGCCCTAGGAGAAACCTCGATGCTCAGGCAAGCCAATGCCTCTACCTATATATCAAAGCTAGCTATCTCGAGCGTGCTCGCGCTAGTCGCGCTTACAGCGTGTGGCGCACCCACCCCCGGAAGCCCCACCCCCGCCCCCTCCCAGGCGACGCCAACGCCCCAGGCTATCCTCCCCTCTCCTCCGCCGGCGACGGCCACGCAGGCATCTACCGCTCCACCGACCCTTCCCCAGCCGACCATCACTCCCACCGAGCCGCAAGCTACCCCCGACCCCGAAGCGATAGACAATATATGGTCGTCCATCCTGGGCGCGACCCCTGCCCCCTCAGGTTGGAGCGTCAGGCCGTGCCCCTGGCAATCCGCTCCCTTCCTGTGCGTATCTATCGGCAACGAGATTATCGGTTCTCCTGAGATCAACATTTACTCCCTGCAAACCCATAACGAGCTCCAACAAATGCTCGCGGACGCCGGCCTCGACCCGGCCTCAGTTGACTATCGCGACCCGCAACAGGCCCCTCGTGTCATGGCTGCCCTGATGGCATTCGTGGACAACTACCATTTGACCTTCGAGGAGGACCGCCGCGTTACATACGGCGGCACGAAGACCTACTCTCGCCTTGAGACGCAAGAGATTATGATGGGCGACCTCCCCGCAGTCCAGTACGGGTTCGCGGTGCTCAACGCCGATGGCAGCGTGCACGAGCGGTGGCTCAGCTATGCCGGCTTCGATGGAGACCTTTTGTTCGTGGTTGTCGCTCCCTTCTACCCGGACGATCTGCCGGGCAGGTTCAGATCGGACGAGGAGCTACAGCAGTTCGAGCCGTATCTTAAGAAGATCATCGGGGGTCTGAAGTTGCCTCTCCCTATATTGGACACGGACGTAAAATCGCTTACCGCCTTACAGGAGGTGCAGATGCATGCGGCTTACACCATCGCCGCCAACCCTGTTGGGCCGATAGGCAAGGGTGAGACGCGCACAGTCAACGCGCAAAGCCCCAATGGACGGTGGTGGCGGGTAGATTGTACGGAAAACAAGCATGGGAATTGCTGGGTGCAAGCAGATACAAAGCTTGTTCAGCCTGGCGCACCATAGGCCCAAGCATGGCGTCGAACTCGCGCAACCGGCGATCCAAAGTTAGACGCATGAGGAGATGTTATATGGGAGGCCCGCTGCCGCAGTTTGTGGCACAAGTCGTGCTCAAGAAGAAGGACACCCACAAGGGGTACCCTTACGACCGTTTGTCTCTACCCCAACTCTGAACGCTTGCGATAGAAATTGTAGTTGACGCCGTGGGGATAAAGGGTATAATGGGGTGACTGATAGCCGCATAGTAGGCTCTTCGAGCATAAGTAGCCGTCTCAGCGCAGTACGCACACGGGGTACAAGGGATGGCTATGAAATTGCACTGAAAGAATTGCCTTGCAGCCGGGGTGCTCCCACACCATCTGGTTTATGCTACGCCCGTGCAAGGAGAAATTTCAAGGTGCAGAACACGCAGGCCAGGCCGGCGACCTCGGACGCATACGCGTTTCCGGCAGACGTTACGAGGTCAGCTACACTCACACCCGCCGACATAGAAACAGCGATCCAGACCCCCATCGATACCGCGATAGCACCTAAGAAAGCCAGGAGCGACTATGCTACGCTGGTGGAATTGGTACGCGCGGAGGGATTGCTGGCCCCGCAGCCGCGATACTATACATTCAAGATAATCTCTACCATGTTGATGGTAGCCTCGGGGATCGCTTTCCTCCTCGTATTCGATAATATCTGGCTGCGCCTGTTTAGCGCTGCTTTTCTGGCGGTAGCGTTTTCGCAGATCGGGTTCCTGGGGCACGACACCGGACACCTGGCGGTGTTCTGGGGGCGCAGGAAGCGCGGACAACACATCGCCCTGGGGCTTATCTCGGCGAATTTGCTGCTGGGGATGAGCTTTTCATGGTGGCGCGATAAGCATAATGCGCATCATGCCGATCCCAACGTGCTGGATGTCGATCCTGATATTAGCATCCCGCTGATATCGTTCTCTGAAGATAAGCTCGCAGGCAAGAGCAAGGCTGCTCTTTTCATCACACAGTATCAGGCGTTCTTCTTCTACCCAATGTTGATCCTGGCGGCGTTGGACCTGCAAATTTCAAGCGTGAAATACCTGTGGCGGAACAGGATCAAGCAACGATGGCTCGAAGCGGTGACACTCGCCGCGCACCAGATCCTCTACTTTGTAGGTATACCGATGGCAATCGGCTTCTGGCCTGGGATTGGTTTTATGGTGTTGCACCAGGCGTTGTTCGGGATAATTCTAGGGTCGAGCTTCGCGCCGAACCACAAGGGGATGCCTACTCTGAAGGCCGACGAAGAGATCGATTTTCTGCGAAAGCAGGTGATCACTGCGCGTAGCGTCAAGGGTGGCAAGCTGGTCGACTTCCTGTACGGTGGCCTGAATAATCAGGCGGTGCATCACTGTTTCACGAATATGCCGCGCAACAACCTGCGCAGGGCATGCGTTATCACTCGTAGATTCTGCGAAGAGCACGGCATCCCGTACTATGAGACGGGCGTGTTCCAGTCGTTCCGAGAGATAATCGTATGCTTGAATGACGTGGGAAAAGCAGCCAGGGACGTGCGGTTGGCACGCCGGGTCCAGGGGGCTAAAACAGGAGTATAATCCAGGTATATGAAGATGCAGGAGCGCCTCGCTTACCTGGGTGGTAGGCGGGGCGCTGTAATTTCACCGCAGAGGCAAGGAGGCATAGAGATATGAGGGCGTTGGTGAGTGAGTGTGAGGAGAGGATTGCGCTGGCGGGCGGGCGGCAAGGGGCTGTGGTGTGTTCGCGGGCGACGGTAGGGCTGGCGGGGGCACTGAGGGCGCTGGGGTTGCCAAAAGGGAGTGGGGTGGTGATGCCGGTGATGGTATGCGCGAATGTCGTGCATGCTGTGAGGGGTGCGGGTTTGAGGCCGGTGTTCACGGATGTGGAGATACAGATGGGCGGGATCAGGATGAGCATGGAGTCGGGGGAAAGAGTAGTGGACGAGGGGTGCAGGGTATTGCTGGCGGTGCCCTTGTTCGGCGGAGAGATAAGCGAGAAGGGGTTGAGGGTATTTGCGCAGAGGCACGAGCTGGTGATCGTGGAGGACGCGGCGCAACGGGGATTAACCATTTTTCACCGCAGAGACGAGGAGGGCGCTGAGGTGCGTAGAAGTGGGTTGGGTGTGTGTTCGGTGGTTAGCTTTGGGGTGGGGAAAGTGG
>JBAURA010000126.1:0-3598 GCA_049580985.1 Chloroflexia bacterium | reverse complement strand
GGTCCGCCCCTACAAAATATGTACTCCTACGGCTTCACGGCGTGATACGCATCCGTGGTACGTGCGTAGTAGTCGCACCACGTGGCTATAGGGCACATCTCGCAGAGGGGGCGTTGGGCTTTGCATATCTGCCTGCCGTGCCAGATCAGGTAGATGTGGAAGCTGTACCGCTTGTCGGGTGGGACGATAGTCTCAAGCTCGTCGTGCGCCTGCTCAGCGTTCGTGCGCGGCCCAATGAGGCCCAGCCTGCCTGACACACGGTGCACGTGCGTATCGACGGGCATGACGGGCATGCCGCAGGCGAACATCAGCACGCACGCCGCCGTTTTTGGCCCGACGCCCCGGAAGCGCGCCAGGTACGCCTTCGCCTCCTCCACCGCCATACCTGTGACGAAATCCAGGTCCAGCTTACCGCCGCGCTCCTCGCCTATCTGCCGCAATACCTGCTGTATGCGCGGGGCCTTGATATTGGACAGGCCGCCCGACTTGATAGCGCCGGCCAACTCGTGCGTTGGCGCGTCTCGCACCTCCTCCCACGTGGGGAAGCGCTCGCGCATGGTAGCGAAGGCGCGGTCGCGGTTGGTATCGGAGGTATGTTGCGAGAGAATGGTGAGGACCAACTCGGAGAGGGGATCGTGGTGAGGCTTCCACTTCAAGGGGCCATAGACGTGCTGGAGGGCGTCGTATACCCTCTCTACTTTCAAGGCCGGAAGGAGAATGTGCGCTTCCGCGCGGGGCTGTTCGTCTGCCATACTCCGATTGTATCACGCGCTAGATCCGGCGGGCAACCGTGCTAGCCCATAACAAAAAACAACCCCGGATTTTCTCCATTAGTCGATTCATCGGCTGAAAAATACTCCGTTAGATGTATCTTTTCTAAAACAGCCCTAAAACCTGTCCAGTTTTTGATCACTAATGCCATATAGCATATAGAGGGAGAAAAAGGAGGATTAGCATCAGATTTTACGCGAAGCGTTTCGGCAACTGCCCCAACAGTACTGTTTTGGGGGCGAGCATTACGCAATAGGGTGTCCCTTGCTCCTCGCCAGGCACCAGGCCAAGCTCGCTGAGCACACTGAACCGCGCCGTGCGGGCGGCGCCGTAGTGGGGCCGCAAGAGATCGTGCCAGATGGTGATGCTGGTGACGCCCGGCCTACGTTGATTGCTGAAATAGCCGTCGGGCCGCGAGCTGAGGAATGCCTCCATCTCTCCGGTCGAGGCGAAGAGGCCATCGAAGCTGCTGAAGCCGGGTGCAGGCTCTACGTCCAGGTGCAGAGTATGATCGGAAGCCGCCGAATCGAAGCGGTAGCGGCGGTATGTGCCTCCGTGCGCATCCAGGCTGCACTGCTGCTTCATGGGCGCGTAGAAAGTAGGCGCGCCGAATACCCTCCGGTTGAAGTTCGCCATCCTCGACGCCTGCATCAGCCGGAAGAACCACACCCCTGGCCTCTCTTTATGGCGTACATATGTACGGTAGTTCACCTGGTAGAAGGTGAAGGTAGGCCAGGGCGTGGGGAAGAGCCTGATATGGTCGTTGAGGAAGAGGACAGCCGATACAAAAGCATGTTCGCCCTGTGCGTTGCGGCGAGTGTCTAGTTCCAGCCCAGGCGGTATATAGCGGCGCACCCGCTCAGGCGGTACCGCGTACGTGACCATGCAGAAGTTGGTTAGCGGGTTGGTAGACATCCAACGCGCAGGCTTCTCCATCACGTACTCGTATCGAGCGTTGGTGTTATGCTCTACTGATGCCATCCGAATGTTCATGGTCGTCAAGCCGTTACATTGATGACATGGCGCGGCTTGTGTACCAATCGTGTGTTGAGCAAGCGTGCAAGGGCCTTGCCGCCTTCGTCCATCACTGCTTTGTGGTTCCAGGCAAATATAGGGCGCAGGATAGGGGCGAGGAGATTCATCCACTTCTTGGTCGTGCGCACGTTCCAATCGTAGCGCACCACCGTCACGCCGCCCTCTTCGCTCAATTGCCAGCGTCCGGTGCCAACCAGTTGCCCAAGCGAGTCCGCGAGCAGGAGGTGCGGCCGCTCTACCCTCGTGGTCCTGGTGTCGAAGACGAGCTTGTAGGGCAGCGCGGTACCCCATTCGTGGTGCTGCACCCCGCCGACACCGTCCTTATCTGCTTCCTCGAGCACCGTTACCTTCTTTACGTTCTTCCACCACCTGGGCCAGTTCTGCGAGTCGTAAAGCGCTTCCCATACGTCTTCGATAGGCGCGTCTATGTGCCAGTAGGTCGTGAAGGAGTATCTCATGTTGTCGTTCGCTCCGTACTCAGATTCAGGCGGGTATAAAGTCCATCGCGGGACCGCGCCATGCATTATACATGGTGCGATACAGTATACGGCCTGAACCTGGCATTAGATGAAGCGATCAACCATGCTCGGACGCTCCCAGGGCCGCGGTTGTTGGCTTGATTTCGTGCGGTCCAATGGGCGGGCCGAGGTTCTCGATCCTGTAGCCCCTGGGGTAGGTGCGATGCTTGATATCCTGGGTCCGTAAGCGTGGCCGGTGGCGAGGGGGCAGCAGGCGATTGATGCGTGCCTTCAGCCGCAGGGTGCCCTCTACGAAACGGCGCATGCGAGTCGATGGCCTGGGGAACCCGAACGCTTCCAACAGGGGATCGTCCATGAGGGCATATACAAACGGGGCGGCGAACCTTCGCAAGGGCTTGGGCAGATACCAGCTAAGGAACATATCCCTGGTGGCGGTTGCTACGTGCTTGCTGGCCTCGGAATAGCGGAAGTTGCGCCGCTCGTACTCCCGGTTGAATCGCTCAAACTCCTCCATGCTGTCGGGTATCTCTTTGATGTTCATGTAGCGACCTACGTGGCGGAAGAAATGGAAGGTAGCCAGCTTCTCCGTTTCGCTCAGCTTGCGCCAGCCGAAGCGCTCGATCCACCTGATCGGCTCGAAGATGAAGGTGGAGAGGACGTAGAGGAAATCGTCGTTTGAGATAGCATAGCGCCCATGCAATTGGTTCATGCGACGTATGGCGGCTCGCCCGCGCTCGCTGTCGTAGCCGTGCTCCACTATCTCGCTCATTATCAGGTCGGTGTCGTCATAGCGCTTCTGGGCGCGCTGCCCGAACTCCCCTGTCTGGTGCAGGAGGGCGGCTATGCTCGGCACCGCGAAGGTGCGGTACAGGGCAAACTCAAGCGAGCGTGGCATGTCGAAAGGGAACTCGTAGGCGCTGTTCAGGTAGGCGATCTGCTGGCAATCCTCTACAGGATCGAGCTGGAGGATGCGCTTTTGCATGTTGAGTCTTCTCATGCTCTAAGGATAACGGGCAGAAGTGCTCACTATCCAGTCTGCTCTTTGACCATTCTTTGTCCGTTTTGAATGTGTGTCCGCGAGCATCAGGTGGTCGAGGCGGCTCTCTCGGTCAGGAAATTGAGCAATTCCACTACTTCCGGGTGGCCGGGGGATGCCTCGTAAGGGATGACCTGGATGCCGAAGTCCTCGCGCCAGCGTCGAGTTTCCAGGGGACCGGCGGAGCCTTTGGCGAGGAAGATATAGTCGGGGTCGGAGGGGTGCTTGAGCGACTCGCGCACGATTTCGAGCATGAGCATGATCTCGCGGTCGGAGA
>JBAURA010000125.1:0-2480 GCA_049580985.1 Chloroflexia bacterium | reverse complement strand
ACCGGCGGGGAGATGGGCCAGCCGAATACGCGCTCGCCGCCTTTATTGAGCCAGTAGGCCAGGAAGTCGCCCGTGAGCTCCTGCCCTGTGGCCTCGAAATAGAGTCCTTCGCCTGTGTTATTCGAACGGGGCCATTGCAGGCCAAGCTGCGCGGCGCGCTCCTGGCCGAGCAGGCCCAGCGCCACCGTTGGGTGCGCCCCGCCCCCGCCCACCAACTCCGGGTGTAGCTCCATGCGGGCGCGCTCGAAGTCCTGGACGAGCAGCCCGTTTTGCATGCGCTCAGGGCCGATAGGGAAGCCGAAGGTGTCCAGGCCGCCGTATTCGTGCCACACCTTCAGGAAGTCGTGGCCTACGGACCGGCGCGTCTCGGGGAAATAGCGGGCCGGGCTTGAGGGCTGGTCGTTGAAATAGGTATACACCTGCCGGGCCAGCTCGGGCATGCCCTGGAACGCGTCCTGGAGGCTATATAGGCGGCTGGACATGGCGACGATCACGAACGGGCCGGAGGGGCCGTACACGATCCCTACGTCGTGCAGGAGGCTGCCGAGGTCGCCGGTTTTATGGGCGATCCTGGCCCCGGTGGGGAGGCCGAGAGGCAGGCGGTTGTTTATCTGCTGGTCCAGCATCGTCTCTATCATCGCCTGGCTGGAGGCGGCGTTCACCATGCTGGAGGTCGCCATCATCTCCAGCTCGCGCAGCACGTCGAGAGGCGTGGTGAGGTTGTCGCCGCCACCGGACCAGTCGAGGTAGGAGTGGGTGAGGCCGTTGGCCCGCATGAAGGCGTTAATGCGGTCGGGGCCGAGGGTGCGCCCCAGGAAATGGGCGGTGGTGTTGTCGCTCAGCACGATCATCATGCGCGCGGCGCTCCGGTATGTGATTTGGCTGCCGGGGGAGATGCGGAGGTCGCCGTAGTAGGCGTCCTCGGCGGCGTCAGCGCCGGAGATCGTGCCGACGGTATCGAGGCTGAGCTCGCCGGTGTCCGCCTGGTGATACAACTCGGCCAGCACCCATAGCTTGTAGAGGGATGCGGATACGTGCCGCCGATCGCCGTTCACGGCGGCGTACTGCCCGGTGTCCAGCTTCTTGACGACTATACCCCACTCCCCGGAGCGCTCTCTTATTACGCCCTCGACGATGGCCTGAAGCTCGCTGTCGGGGGCGTCGGGGGCCGATCCGAAGAGCATGTTGACGGGCGTGGCGGCCTGCGCGGGGGCGGGCTCGCGCCACCACAAGAGGCCCACGGCCAGCAGCCAGAGGGCGAGCAGGCAAAGCACGAGGCGTGCGAAGCGGCGCGAAATCGGCTTGCGGGGTCCGAATTTGCGCTTGAAAGATCGTACATACATACTGTTGCTAATTATATCACAAGCTTCCGGTGGAATTTTGCCGGGGGAGTATGTGGGTTAACCCATTGTGGCTAGGAGAGGGTTAATTGTGGGGAAAACAGGTTGACTCGCCAGGGTAGTAGGAGTATAATGAAACCATCGAAACTCCGAAGGACGGAGGGAAACGCTTATGGACAGGATTCACTTGGGGGCATCGCGCATATTGAGCGTGGCTGTCCTGCGTGCAAAATGACACCGGCTGAGAGTGCGACTCTCGCCGGTGTTTGTGTTTCATAAGCGGGGTGCAATAGTGGGCAATGGCGACCCCAGGCGCAAGAGGGGTTGCCGTCGGACATAATCGTTCTCATTCAAGATCGGAGGTTCCTCAATGAACTCAAGCATGATCGGCAAGATAGAGAAGGCCCAGCGGTATGAGCACGAGCCGGAACGCGTATCCATCTTCAACCTGGAAGCGAATTTCAGGGGCGAGCACAGCGATTATCAAATCACTCTCAAGGAGAATCATTGGACCTGCACTTGCAGCACCTACGCTGTGTACGGAACGTGTAGCCATGCCATGGCCCTTCAGCGCATCTTGTCGAAGATGCTGTCGATGGAGAGCAGGAGTGAATCGCCTGTGACGCATACCGCCGAGGTGTAGGCGGACAGACGGTGGACGGTGGACGGTAGACGAAGGACGAAGGACGAAGGACGATAGATAATCGTTACGGGCGCTTACGCATAACCTTTTTACAAAGTTAGTGAAAGAATTGGCCTCTCCCACCAGGGAGAGGCCTTTATTATGCGTTAGCGATGGCGCCTAGAGAGCGTATGGCGGTGTTTAGCAGCTTGAGGGTGGGTTCCTTGCCGAGCGCCATGATCGTCTCGTAAAGGCCCGGCGTGCCGATGTTGCCCTGGATGGCTACCCGCAAGGGCCGGAAGAGATGCGTGGGGTCTAGCCCTTTGTTATCCGAGATGGCACGGAGACCGCGATCCAGGTTTTGACTGGTAAATTCCCCCTCGCCGAGCGATTGCAGAAGGTCGCGCGCCTCCGTCAGCAGGAGGCGGACCTGTTCGGCAGGCATATCCCTCCCGACGAGCGCGGCATAGTCATATTGTGGTGTGTGGTCCATATCGTGATCCCTGTAGGGGCGGACC
>JBAURA010000124.1:0-6279 GCA_049580985.1 Chloroflexia bacterium | reverse complement strand
CGACAAACCCTTACGTTTCACGTTTTGCGTTTTACGTTTTGCGTTTTACGTTTTGCGTCATGATAGATATTCACGCGCACGTCATTCCAGCCCTGGACGATGGCCCTCCCGATATGGAGACTTCAATCGGCATAGGGAGCTTCGCCGAGCGCGAGGGGATCCAGGCTATTATCTCGACGTCGCACAGCGTCGAGGCGGCGGCGGTCGGGTACGAGGGGATGCGGGCGCGGCTGGAAGAGGTTAAAACCGCCTGGCGCGGGGCAGGGGTCGATGTCAGATTGAAATTGGGGGTAGAGATTTCCCTGCGCCCCGACATCGTAGATGACTTAAAGGCTGGGCGATTGTGGACCCTGGCACAGAGCAGGTACGTACTGGTAGAACTACCTTACCAACCCTGGCCTGCCTATGCCGACGATGCCTTGTTCGCTTTGCAGCTTGCGGGATATGTCCCCATACTGGCACACCCGGAGCGATACACGGCTATCCAGGCCGAGCCTTTCAAGATGTACGAGCTTGCAGGGAGGGGAGTGCTGGCGCAGGTGACGGCAGCGGCTCTCCTGGGGGAGCACGGCGCGCCTACGAAGAAATGCGCCGAGATGCTGGTCACACACAACCTGGTGCAGTTCATCGCCACGGACGCGCATAGCACCAGGTGGCGCAGCCCCAGGGTACGCGAAGCATTGATGGTTGCCGAGGAGATGGTGGGCCAAGAGCGAGTTGGTATGCTGGCCCAGACCTACCCGGCGTACGTGCTGGCGAACAAGGAGATCGTGCCGGAGCCAATCGAGCCTGCGCGCCGCAGGGGCTTCTTCGATAGCCTGTTCGGGCGATAGGGGAGAGGGGTTAGGGGGTTAGGGGATTGAGGGATTAGGGATTAGGGATTAGGGATTAGAGACCACAAACCTAACCTCACACTTAAGGAAGTTCCATGTAAGGTTAGGTTTATAACCTCGGAAGGTGTCTGCCGACTTAAACGGTAATTGCTAGTTTCCCCGACGCAAACAGCCCTTGATCAGGCCAAAAACGGCTACAAAGTGCCTCAAACCGGGTCCAAACAGGTATTGTAGCGCGCACCAGCGGGCAACTGGGGCCAGGATCGCCAGTAGAGCCACTTATCTAGCTTAGTTGGCTCCATCTGATTAGCCTTCCAACCGGTCCTCTGACACTCTCTTAGCCCTTCTCACGCACAAAACAAACTAGCAATTACCGTTTAAGGCAGTTCCATCGGCAGACAGATTTTAAGGCCCATCTTCTCTAATCCCTAATCCCTAATCCCCAATCCCTATTCGCCCATTGATAAAAGGCGAGAAATGCCCCCGGTAGCGCTCTTGCAGCTCCGGCAGCCGCCAGTCGTTGCCTGTGATGATGCCCCGGCAGAGCGGAGAGCCACAGCGGCAGAGTGTCTCGATGAGGGGGTTCGGCTGCGCGGATTGAAGAGAGTAATCTATCGTCATCTCCTCGCCGGGGGCGATGTCGCGGCGGGCCGCTACGGTTATTTCGTCCAACATCCAGAGGTTCGGGTCGCAAGAGTGGTTGAACGACACATCCAGCGTGCCCAACAAGTCGGCCAGGTGGAGGTCATCCTCGATCTGCACGCAATTCAGGTAGCGGCCCGCCGCATCGTATTCTTCGAAGGCGGCGAGTAGCTGTTGCGTAGTAAGGATCGTGCCACCGATGACCTGCACACTCTCCCCCGCGTGGATCGTGGCCGTAGCGAAACCGCCGGTGCCACCCAACGACGATGGGCAGGCCATGACACGGCGGTCGGTCCAGTAGCGGGATGGATATACGTCGCGTGGCATGGGTTAGGGGTCGGGGATCAGAGATCAGGGACTAGGGACTAGGGATTAGGGATTGACGAGTATACAGAACAGAGAAGATGTGGGTGTGAATCTGCTGTGCCCACTTACCCTATTTCCGTGGGCAGAGCAGATTCTGGTGCGTATAAACCTAACCTTATATGGAAGTTCCTTAAGTGCGAGGTTAGGTTTGTGGTCTCTAATCCCTGATCCCTAATCCCCGACCCCTACTCAGGGCGTCGGTGTAGGCACAGGCGCGGTGGGCACAGGCTGCCTTTCGCTGATCTGGCCTTTGCTGCCGCGATCTACGTCTATGCTCACCTGCTGATTGGTATTCCAGTTGCCGAAATTGAGTTGGTGCGTATCGGTGGGGCTAAGACTTATGCCTGTCTTCTTGAAAGCCTGCGTGCTGTTCGTGTCGGTCCGCACGATGTCGAGGTCGTAGTTGCTCGCGGTGGCCGCGCCGCCCGTGGCTTTGAAGTCGAACTTGCCGGTGGGCTTGTTAAGCGAGAAGTCCAACTGCTGGCCCTTCGTGAGATCAACGTTGCCCACCTGGAACTGGTAGCTGGTCGGGCCGCCGAGGAACACGCCCGGCCCCGTCTTGATAGTGGTCGAGATGCGGAATGTGGGCCTGGTAATATCGTTGCCCGCCACGAACCCGAGGTTCTGAGCGTCCGCCGACAGGGTCAGCTTGTGCTGATCGGCATGGTTCAATTGGAGGTCCCTGACCGCGATGGACATACCCTGCCCGAAGAACGACACGGTGCTGGTGCCGACCACTCCTGCCTGCACGCCTTGCCCGTTGAGGGTGATGCTGTACGCCTCGCCCTTCGGCACGAAATAGACAGGCTGCATAGCGCCCTTGCCCGTGCGGGGCCGGACGACTCTCGCGCCCGGTATCTCCCTGACCAGGGTGGTGCCGTCGTAGCCGAGGCGCTGGCCCTTGCTGTTCTCTATGAGCAAGTTGCCGGCCCCTTCCAGGGCGATCTGCATCGATGTGCTCCTTGCAGCGGTGCTCTGCGCGCCGCCGGAAACGCCGGAATTTACCACCGACAGGCCGGGGGATATAGCCTTCAGCGCCGAGCCGGCCGTGCCGGTCGAACCGCCATTGGAATCGTCGCACCAGGGGCAAGTCAGCGTGCCGGTGCGCCACGAGAGCGGAAGCGCCCCCAGCGTCTGGCTTTCCTCGTCGCCGGACCATACCACAGGCTCGTAGTCGGGGTTCTGGGCGCTCAGGTCGTAAGACCAGGTCTCATTGACGCGGTCTATCACCATAACCACATCCGCTTTGTCGGGCCAGTTGTTGTCGTAGACGTGTATCCAGAAGATGCCGTTGCCCCGGTCCTCTACCGAGTAGGGAGTGATCGAGTGCCCGGACAGGTACCCCCACTCGTCAGGCTCGCCGCCATAGAAACCGAGGTTGACCGGATCGGGCGCGCCGTTCTGCATCGAGGCAATAACCGCATCGAGCACCTCCGAGGGCTTGAGTTGCTCGGCCAGGCTGTATTCGCTCGCCACGGGGTCTACAAACTGAAGATAGTAGTAATAGGCTATCAGCCTCTGCACTTCCGGGGTAAACTCCACGTCGAAGGTTTTCTCCGCGTCCTCGTCGTAATTGGAGGGCGCATCCATGCCCTTGAAGAGGAGAAGGCTGGACACGGCCATACCCTCGCAATGCCCGCCCGGCGGCTCGTCGGTCAGCCACTCTAGCCAATCGAGAGCTTCCTGCCTGGGGGTGCAGACGCCGTTCACCACCTTGATGCAGACGTCGGCATCACCGAACATCAGTTGCAAGTCCTCCACGGACAGCTCCCGGATGGGCTTGCCGTTCCTCTTCTTGCCAGCGTAGTTCTCGAAGCTATAGCCGTCAGGGTTAGCCAGGAAGCCGAGGTCGGCTACGATCGCACCTTCGGTGCTGCCGAGGGTAGGGGTGATCAGAGGTATGGCGGTTTCAACAGGCTCGGCCACGGCTGTGGGGGTGGCCTGCGGCCTTGTAGGCAGCGGGAACAGGGTAGCATCGGCTTCGAGGCCCGGTTGGTCGGGCGTGGTTGGCGTGGCTACCTGTACGGGAGCAGGGGTCGCCACTTCGGAGCCGCAGGCGCTCAATAAGACGAGGCCCGCCAGCAAGATCGCGGCGATCAGGGTTATGCGACCCTTCTGTACTTTCTCCATGATATAGAACTCCCTTTCTATGACGGCGGTAGTCGGTAGTCGGTAGTCGGTTGTCGGTTGTCGGTGGACGACAGACGGTCATACGTCACTTACGTTTTACTCTTTACGTTTTGCGCTTTACACTCCAACACCCATGCAGGGGCAAGCCGCGATATGGATTAGCATGAGAACTGAACCCAACTATCTATACGAAATTATACCAGGAAAGGTAGCAATTCGTATGCGCCAGGTGACTCAGCGGGACGCCCTCACAGTGGCGGAAGAGAAGTGGTTCTAAAGTGGCGGGCGCACTGAGTCTAAAGTAGTGGCGGGGCTTAGTTCTAAGGTTGGGGAGTAAATCGGGTCCTTGAGTGTTGCTTCTTGCCTTCCATTTCCTTAGAATTATATTGCTAACCGCACAGTGACCGGCGTACATGCTTTGGGACGGGTTAGATATGGCCTGCCCAGACCACGCGGGTCACGCTTAAGTTAGCCTTCAGGATCGCCTGGAGAAATCGACAATAGCCAAAAATCCACGAAAAGAGGAAGGTTCATTAATGAGAGGAGTATTGCAGATGCGCAAGTCTGTTCTTCTAGTGATGGTTATGGTGTCTATGCTACTGATGTCGGCGTGCGATAATACGCCCGCAACACCCGTACCTGCGCCAACGGCGACCACAGCCCAGAGCACGGCCCCCACGGCCACAACGCAACAATCGAATAGCAATGACGTTCCAGCCACCGCCACCGTTACCTCCGGCGGCCAGGCCACCCCTGCCACCACGGGAGCGCTGGGCGGGGCCAAGGGGAGTACGTTCACGCGAGTTTCCAGGTCGGCCCCCAAGGGCGACCTTACCAACCGCACGCTTGGCGTAGCCAGGCAGACCGCACCGTTCGAGGCGTTGGAGCGCGGCACGCCTACAGTACAGCCTGTAGCGACCCCCACGGAAGAGGTGGCCACAGAGGAAGGCGCTATACCCGAAGACTGGACCGTCATCCTGGACAGCGATTTCAGCGACGGCGATTCCGGTACCTGGCTGACCGGCACCGAGGGCGGCATCTCCTCGGAAATCGATGGCGACAAGCTGGTGATGAGCGCCGAAGGCACAGGCTTCTACAACTGGGCCGACGAGACGATCAACTGGACCGACGGCTATATCAGCGCCACCCTTGAGCTTGACGGGCCTGGCATCGTCGGCCTGTCGGCCCGCGTGAGCAAGACCGGCGGCAAGTTCAGCGACATCGTGGCAATCTTCGGCAACAACGGCAACTACGCCATCTACAGGGAAGTTGACGGCCAGAACGAGCGCGTCGCGAATGGCCGCAGCTCGGCCATCAAGAAGAACGGCGTCAACGAAATAGCTCTGCTTGGCGTCGGCGAGGACTTCACCTTCTTCATCAACGGCAAGAAGGTCCGCAGCTTCACCGAAGGGGAAATAGGCGAAGGAGCGTGGGGCACGTACATCGAATCGATCCCCGAGGAGACCACCACCGCCTCTTTCTCGCGCATTCTCTTCATGGGGCCTGGCGACGAGCCGATAGAGGACCCCACCGCTACCCCTGAGGCAGATGCTACGGAAACAATCGAGCCGGACGATGACGTTACGCCTACTGCCACCACCGGCACGACCGACGAAACCGTCATCTTGAGCACGGACTTCAGCGAGGACGGCGGCACCTGGTTGACCGGCGCGGGCGATACCTTCCGGGTTGAGGTCGACGGTGGCGAGCTGGTAGTGGAGTCGAGCACCGCGAACGGCGTAGTTGCCACCAGCGCCGAAGAGGTTATGGAGGTCGCGGATGCCCGCATCGAGGCCACCGTCAGGATCGAGGACGCTTCCGAAGACGAGCAGGGCTTTGTCGGGTTGTCGGCCCGCAGCCAGGAGTTCGCCACCGGCTACGAGGACTGGTCCCAGGTCTTCTGCGGTATCAACAACAGCGGCGCTTACAGTTGCAACAGGCTAACGATGGCAGACGACAACACTATCAACTTCAAAGAAGTGTTGGCGGGACAGACCGACAGCATCAACGACGGTGAGCAGAACGTCATCTCCCTCACAGGCAAGGGCAGCAGGTGGACGTTCGAGATCAACGGCACGAAGGTCGGCAGCTTTACCGACAATAGCGTGAAGGAAGGCGCGTGGGGCGTGCTCGTAAAATCGGGCAGCGATAGCACCACAGGCTTCTTCTCCAAGATAGAGGTCTTCGAGAGATAATAGAACAAGGCATGAAAATGGGGCCGCGATGCGGCCCCCATTTTCATGCTCTTATTATGGCTTTACGCTGAGAGAATAATCAGCTTTCTGGATGCTGTAGGGCGTGGTGCCTG
>JBAURA010000123.1:0-2346 GCA_049580985.1 Chloroflexia bacterium | reverse complement strand
GATGGCGGCCCAGGTGCGGCCCACGGCGAGGCCGGAGCCGTTGAGGGTGTGGACGAAGCGGGGGCGCTCTTCGGGGCCTGGGCGGTAGCGGATGTTGGCGCGGCGGGCCTGGTAGTCCTCGAAGTTGGAGCACGATGAGATCTCGCGGAAAGTGTTCTGAGCGGGTATCCACACTTCGAGGTCGTAGCTCTTGGAGGCGCAGAAGCCGAGGTCGGCGGTGCAATGCTCGGATACGCGGTAGGGTAGGCCGAGGTGCTGGAGGACAAGCTCGGCGTCGGCGGTGAGGGTCTCCAATTCATCGTAGCTGGTTTCGGGGGTGGTGAATTTGACCAACTCGACCTTGTTGAACTGGTGGACGCGGATGATGCCGCGCACGTCCTTGCCCGCCGATCCCGATTCGGCCCGGAAGCAGGCGGTGTAGGCGGTGTAGTGGATGGGTAGCTGGTCGGCGCTGAGGATCTCTTCGCGGTGGAGGTTGGTGACGGGGACCTCGGCGGTGGGGATGAGGTAGAGGGACTCGCCTTCGAGCTTGTACATATCTTCGCGGAACTTGGGTAGCTGGCCGGTGCCGATCATGGCGTCTTCGGTGGCATAGAAGGGGGGGAAGACCTCGATGTAGTCTTGTTCGTAGATGTGCATGTCGAGCATGAAGTTGAAGAGGGCGCGCTCAAGGCGGGCGCCGAGGCCGGTGAGGACGTAGCCGCGCGCGCCCGCGACCTTGATGCCGCGCTCGAAGTCTATGAGGCCGAGGCGGACGCCGAGGTCGTAGTGGGGGAGAGGCTCGAAGTCGAACTGGCGAGGCTCGCCCCACGCGCGGACGATCACGTTGTCGTCTTCGCCCGCGCCGATGGGCACGGAGGGGTGGGGGAGTTGTGGGGTGCTTAGGAGGAGGTCGCGCAGAGCTTTGTCTACTTCGTCGGTCTCTTTGTCTAGCTCGGCGATGCGGGGGCCTATGCTCTTCGATTCTTCGATGAGGAGGGGACGTTGCTGGGGGTCGGCCTTGGGGACGGCTTTGGATAGCTCGTTGCGGCGGGCCTGGAGGGCCTCTTTTTCGACGAGGATGGCGCGGCGGCGCTCGTCCAGGCCCAGAAGCTCGTCCACGGTGGCGTCGGCGTCGTCCACACCCCGGTTGCGCAGGCCCGTGCGCACGAGGTCGGGGTTGTCTCTAATTAGCCTGATATCTAGCATTCTATTCCTCCTGAGGGTAACGTGACATTATAAACCATCTGTAATTTGCTTGAACCACAGAGGCACAGAGACACAGAGGATATGGAGGTTTTTAGTAGTAGGTATTTCATCAGTATCTGTTGCTAAGTAACACGAAGGACCTTACATTCTCTGTGTCTCTGTGCCTCTGTGGTTCAAAAAACGGAACATCGGGTAAAGCAAAACCCCCGCCGCTGGCGCGTGAGGGGGTTGGCTGAAGCCCGGAGGGGTGGGGCTTCAGCTTGCGTTGCTAGAGGATACCTGGGTCTGGATGCCTGGGAGGTAGAGCAGCCACTCTTGCAGGGGGCCGTGTTCGAGGTAGCGGTGGACCATGTAGTAGACGTTGGAGCGCGGCTCGCGCGGCAAGCGGGCCAGGCGCATGCGGGTCTCGTTGAGGTGCTTGCCCCCCTTGCGGTGGTTGCAGCCTTTGCAGGCGCTGACCAGGTTCTCCCAGGTGTGAGGGCCGCCTTTGCTGCGAGGGATGACGTGGTCGATGGTGAGGTCGCGGGTGTGGGTGCCGCAGTACTGGCAGGTGTAGTTGTCGCGGATAAAAATTTCCCGCCTGCTGAGACGCGCTCGTGGGCGGGGGCGTTTGATCAGGTGGGACAATCTGATGACCGAGGGGCAGTGGTATGCGCGGGTGGGGGTGTGTACGATCTGGTGGTTCAGTTCCAGCACTTCGGCTTTGCCGCCCAGCACGAGCACAAGGGCGCGTCTGACGTTGCACACGTTCAACGGCTCGAAGTTCTGGTTAAGGACCAGCACAGGGGCGTTATACATAGCTGCTCTTTCCGCTCTACTTCCTACTACGTACTTCGCACACGTACAAGCTATGTTCCGCTAAACGGCCAGACTGCCATCGCATGTCCGGTCGCTAATTGTATTTTACCATAAGTCGATTCTTGCAAGCAACCGAGTCCACGGGGAGGGTTGTCGGTTGTCGGTTGTCGGTTGACGGTTGACGGTTGACGGTTGACGATAGACGGAAGTAAGACTCCACCAACAACTGACAACTGACAACTGACAACCCTTGACTTCGTGGGAAGATGTGCCAGAGAATCATGTATATGAACGCTCGATCTGGAGTGGGCCGCTTGCGGTATATCGGCGGTGTGGTTGCAGCGCCTGTCGCCCTTTACT
>JBAURA010000122.1:0-10067 GCA_049580985.1 Chloroflexia bacterium | reverse complement strand
GGGTGGCCGATACGCGCTTGTACGGGTTGAGGTGGCCCACCGAGGTGACCAGGAACAGACCAGGGTCGATGCCTAAATAGGCGCGGGCTTCCTGCTTATCGATGAGGGGAGGTAGAGGCACTCCCATAGGCACGACTCGCACGGGCACATCGGGACGGACAGCACGGACCAACCCTTCCATGTAGCGGCTGTGGACGATAACGCCTTGAGCGGCCCCGATGACCTCGTCGCTCAGGGGGTATTTGAAGAGGGCTTCCGGGAACTGGCCCAGCAAGACGCGCCGGGCAGCCTCCTTGCCCTCATCTCCGTACCTGCTCTCCATGAGCGACACGTACTCACGCCGCTTACCTCCGTTCAGGGCCATCCAGATGCGCAGGTGGTGCAATATGAACTCGTGCATGACCACTACGCCGGGGTGCTTGAGCAGAGCGTCGTATATGTAAGCGTGCGCGGACGAGTTGCCTAGCTGGTAAATAGGAGCGTCGTAGCGCGAGGCAACGCGGTCGAAGTCGCGGCCTGGGAGGATGTCGAACCTGGCGGGCAGATCGGGGTTGGAGGGCTTGTAGCCTTTGTCTACGAAGAGGTCAATGTCGGGCGCGCGCCCATCCACTCGCGCCTGCCACAGCGCGAAGAGTAGTTCCTCGCTGTAGTCGGAAATGCCGGACTGGATGGGGTTGAAAGGGGAGAAGAAAGCAAGCTTCATAATCGGCGGCTACGCCTCCAGGCTGTCGGTGCGAGGCACGTCCGAGGGACTCGTGAGCAGCAATATCCAGGCTATACCAAAGGCTATGAGCGCCAGGAGATTGAGTAAAGACCATGCCTGCGGGTACGAGCGGGGGTCGTCAATAGTAAAGCTGAGCAGGTATACGTTCAGCCAGATCATCGAGCCTGCGATAAGGCCGCGAGACACGCGGTCACGCCATAAGCGGAATGGATCGCTCCAGAGGAGCCGCCACCCCTTAGCCTGGCCCTGCTGGCCTCTATTGAGCAATACCAGGCCAGCGGCCAACATAACGGCGGCCAGCCCCGCCAGTTGCAGATCTACCATGCCTATTGTGCGCGCAAAGAGCCGCACGATCGGCAGGACCAGCAGGAAAAGTGCGTTGTATATGAGCGTATAGCCTATCTTGCCTGACCTGGACATAACAGGACCTCCTCATTGGTATGGCGCTATAGGGTTGCGCCTGCCAATGAGCCTACCATCTGAGACGGCGCAAGGTTCGATATTGGTTGCTGTCTGAATAGAGTGCCAAGGCATTACGAAGCCGGCCAAATCCCTTTTGTATGCCGAACGCAATGAAGAATCTGGTCCCTCGCGCATGATCTTTAGGATACAGATTCTTCACTTCGTTCAGAATGACAAGTTTGTAGTTGGTTCGCGGTGCGGTATTGGTTATCTAATATGCCTCTGCACTCTTTTTTACATGCGCTAAGTGGTGCAAATTGCAAGTTATGTATACAAAGGCTTTGAGTGAGGTGGGTCGGCTTTGGCTTGGTTCGCATGATGTGCTTGGTCGATAGAGGGCGAGATCCTTCGCTTCGCTCAGGATGACAACCTCTTAGAGGGTGGTGGATGGATACAAAACTTGCAATTTGCACCACTAAGTATCCTGTGCTTTGTAGTTCAGGCTGTGTCAAGTGCTTGCTGAGATCAAGTCGCAGTCGACAACAGTGAATCTACCACAACATCCCAGGTGATGCTCGCGATCCGGGATTGGCCCGTGATGCCCAGGCGTTGCGCTTCCGTAGCATCTCCTATGAGGCGTACGATAGATTTGCCGATCTCCGCAGGGTCAGGGGCGGTAACTAAACCGGACTTCTCGTGTTCCACGAATTCGAGCACACCACCGGAGTCGCTCGTAGTGATCACGGGCCGGGCAGCGGCCAGGGCTTCGATCGTGCCGTAGCCGTAGTCTTCGTCTATGGGCGCGTAGTAGACAGCACGGGCATTGGCGTACAGGCGTGATACTTCGTCGTCGGGGGCGAAACCTTTGAATTCTACTTTGTCTATAAGCCCAAGCTCATGTGCCTTGCGCTTGAGGTTGTCGCTTTCCGGCCCTGTGCCCACGATTACGGCTCTTAGCTTTGGTGCATGAGCCAATGCGCCAAGTAGCAAATCTATGCGCTTGGCTGCGTCAAGCCTGCTCACGGAGAGTATGTAGTCGCCGTAGGGGCCGGGTGCAAGGTCCAGGCCGGAGCGTAGGGGTGGATATAAGGGGGTGCCGTCAAGACCGTTGAAGCGCTTGAGGCGCGAGGCGACGTTGCGCGAGATGGTGAAGATACGCTTGCTTTCGGCCAGCGCCCTGGTGTCCATGTCAACGATAGTGCGGCGCACACGCATGTCTTCTGGCGAGCCGGTAAAGTCGGACATGGGCGTTCCGAACCAGTCGTACACCTGGCGGAACTGGTGGACCAGCCAGGTGACTTTGTTGGGGTGCTTCAGCACGTACGAGGGCCACTTGGTGCAGATGGCAAGGTCTATCTTGCGGCCATCGGCCTCGGTCAGGTCGACCAGCCGCCAGGCAAGCGCGCTGGAAACGATCTGCACGCGCGGGTACCATTTGTAAGGTAGAGCGACCACTGCTACCTGGTGCCCGCGCGATACGAGCGCATAGCGCAAGCCCTCCACCAACACTTCGTTCCCCCCGTGCACGAAAGGGACCTGGGCTGTGCAGATGGCGATGTGCAAGGGGCCTCCTGGGCGGACGGTGGACGGTGGACCGTAGTTGTCAGTTGTCAGTTGTCGGTTGTCGGTTGTTGGTTGTTGGTTGTCGGTTGTTGGTTGTCGGTTGTCGGTGGAAGACGAACGGTGAAGAGTCTATTCTCTGATTCCCGATCCCTGGTCGCTGATCCCTGACTCTAGCTTGTCGATGCGGTCTTCTAGGGACTGCCATTCGCGGGTCAGACGTTCCTGGTAGGCTGCCATCTCTACTAGCGTGCGGGCTACCGAGGAGTTGAAGCGGTTCTGTTGCTCTACAATGGGGTTGATATACCAGCGTAGGAGGAGGCGTACGGCGCGCTTGGCGTATGCGCCCAGCCTGCCTACCAGGCGCGCATCCCAGGTGATAGGGAGGTGAGCCGATACGAACCAACTATCGTTGACCGCTTCTACGCTCCGCTTCAATTCGGCCAGGTTTAAGGCATGCGGATCGTCAGGGTCATCGACCGTAAAGCGCGCGCGCCGCTCGCGTATCTGCTCGCGCAACTCGGTAAGTATGGCCGACACAGCCGGCTCTTGTTCTTTTTGCTGTGACAATGGGGCCTCCGGGACGGACAGTGGACGATAATTACGAATTACGAATTACGAATTACGAATTACTATTATCTACATTATCTACCGTCTACCGTCATTTGCGTCTCTCGTTTCGCGCTCAAGGCCTTCGAGGCGGGCGCGCAGGTCTTCTAGTTCGGTGGATAGGTCTTCGGCGGGGGTGTCTGCGCGAGAGAACAGGGCCGAGGAGAGGGTGGATTGGACGGCTACGCGGGCCTGTAGCTCGGCCAACTGGCTGGATAGCTCGCGCACGGTGCGGGCCAGCTCGGCGTTGTAGTCGATCTGCTTCTGGAGCGCGGGCCAGAGGTAGAGGCGGTTGAGCAGGTTGCCTATCTTGCCACGCATGCCCGGTTTCCCGGTAGCGCCGTGCGCGCTGTCATACACCTGCCAGCCCGACATCACGCTCGATAGATGCTCTTTGACCGCCTCCCACTTCTCTCCTACCGCCTGGTGGGAGTTGGCGTGTTGCGCGCTACCCGTCACGGTCCCGCCATCAAGTAGAGCGAGGGAGGCTTTGCGGTCCTCTTGCTCCATGTCGCTCGTCACCCTGGCGGCTTCGGCGGGGAGGAAGTCCATCATGAGCTGCTCAGGGGAATAGTGCTTCACCACGAAGCGGAGGCGGTTGGCGTGGTAAAAACTGTAGTAGAGAGCGCCCTTGCGGTCGAGCGTCACCGTCTCCTTGTGATAGGCAAGTGCGTCAGGCTGGTAGATAGTGCTCAGGCCCTCTTTCTCGGCGCGCCAGCAGAGGTCTACGTCCTCGTAATATAGAGGAAAGTAGTCGTCGTCGAAGAAGCCGAGGGAGCGGCCCACGTCGCGCCGCATGGCAAGGGCCGCGCCGGTCACGAACGATACCCGCTTCAAGAGGTTGTACTGGCCGCGGTCGCGCTCCCCACGGCCAATATGGTCGGTGGTGGCAAGGGGGTAGTGGACGACCCCACCGGCGTGCTGTAGGGTCTTGCCGTCGGGATAGAGGACGCGGCTGCCTACGATGCCCACGTTTGTATCATCCAGGGTGGAAGCGACCGCGCGCATCCACCCTTTGTCCAGCCGCACATCGGGGTTGACCGCGCACAGGATTTCGCCTTCCGCCATGTACAGGCCCACGCTCGCTCCACCCGCGAAGCCTTTGTTTTCAGGCAGGTCGTGCACGTCAACCTTGCGACCGAACCGGCCGCGGATCAGTTCCACGCTGCCATCGGTGGAGCCGTTGTCCACCACGATGATTTCAACGCGAGGGTAGTCGAGCGCAAGGAGGGACTCGATGCAGCCGATAATATGCGCGGCGGTGTTGTAGCTTACCACCACGACCGAGGCTGAGGGTAATCGGGAAGCATCAGAGTGGGGTTGGATCACAGCCCCTCCCAGGTATCGCGGTCAATGCCTGCCTGGCGAAGCAGACGTAGTAGCAACTCTCTGCCTATATCGCCACGATGGGGGTTCGGTAGCCTCACTGTGCTGGTTCCGTTATCCATGAACTGATGCTTTGTACCTGGGTGAGGACCTGTAAATCCGAGTTGGCGCAGATAGCGTATCAGGTCGCGCCTGCTTGTGGGGCCTATCGGGGGCATAAAGGCTATGCGCCGGCGAGATCGATGCCACCAACAACGGGCACGGGACGGCCCCACTGTAGACGAAGTTGCAACCAATCCAACAACACTTCGGCCAGTTCCTGCTCGCACTCTTCGCGTGTAGTGGCATTAGCGTATACACCGTCAAAGCCGGGGATCTCCGCGTAAATAGTTCCGTCATCGTCCAACGTTTCGTACTTCGCACCCTGGAGAGCCAGCCGCATATACTCATGTAGATTGACATGATTCTCCGCGTGATTAGCTTCGGCAGAGATGTTCGCGGACCTTGCTTTACTTCTCACTAAGGCGACCCTTCCACGGCATGCTAAAGTGTATATAGGCTACAGGTGTAATACGCCACAATTGTATCACATCTCGCGTTTCGCGTTTCGCGTTTCGCGTCTCACGCACTGCCTGTATATCTCCACGATCCGGCCTATCTTGTGGTCCCAGGTGTGCTCAGCGAGCACTTTGCGGCGGCCTGCTTCCCCCAAGGCGTGGGCGGCTTCGGGCCTGCGCAGCAGGAGTTCTATGCGGTTGGCGAGGGCCGCCACGTCCCCGAACTCCACCAGGTAGCCGTCTACACCGTCCGCGATCACCTCTGGCACTCCCCCGGCATTCGCCCCGATCACAGGCACCCCGTTCAGCCACGCCTCAAGGTAAACGATGCCGAACGAGTCGGTGCGCGAGGGCATGCAGAACACGCTGCCCACCGCCTGCAAGTCCTTTTTGTCGGCGTCCGAGATGAAGCCGAGCCACCTGCACTTTTGCCGGACCTCGCCGGGCAGGCCCTCGTAGTAGTCGCGGAACTTGTCTAGCATCGTGGAGCCTGCCATGATGAAGGTAGCATCTATCCCTCGCGCCCATACACGTTGGATAGCCTCTATCGTGTGAGCGGTGCCTTTGTCGTGCGCGGCGGCCCCTATGTAGTAGACAACCGGCCCATCGACCTTGTATTTCTGCCTGAAGCGCTCTCCATTGCCGCCCACCACCTCCCACGAGTTGACTCCCACGCCGACGCGCTCCATCTTCTTGGGAGAGACCCCCAGGCCGGCCAGGTGATCGCGCTCAAGGCGGGTCTGCACTATCACGCGGGTGGCCCTCTTCTCCAGGTCTAGCTGGTGGGGCATAGTGTAATAGCGGCTGATGGAGTCGTCGCCCGGCTCGCCCAGGTGGGTGAACGGCGTGATCACGTGCGGGATGCCGACGCGCTCGGCGTAGTGCGCGGCATCGGCGATCATCGATTCGAAGGGGATGTTGGTTGTATGCACAAGGTCGAACGCGCCAGGGGGGAGTGCGCGGAGGGCGCGGCGCAGCGATGGTATCCAGGGGGTCAGGCGCGACATCGTGTAGAGGAGAGGGGCCACGCGCGGCCCTAGCTCGGCCAGCTCGGACATGATGCGCCGCCACCCCCGATAGTATATCGACGGCAGGGGCAGATGCTTCACGCGGAATCGCCGGATGGCGACGCCGTTGTGCATCTCGCGCTCGGCGGGGATGCGGCGGGCCTTGTCCGACCAGAAATAATCGAGGTCCCAGGCGTCGGTGGTCCACACCTCTACGCGGTGGCCGTCGCGGGCCAATCGCTCGGATAGCTCCTGGAAGTAAAGCTCGGAGCCGCCGACGTAAGGGTGATATCGCTGGATTATATGCAGGATGCGCATGGCGTGGGGCGGCGCGACAGGCCGCCCCCACACATCACTCCTAAGGGACGGGCGGCGTGTCGGTCCAGATGCCGGTGTAATCGTACTTGTTGAACACCTCGGTGCGTATGTCTTTGAGAGGCTTGTTGGCGGCGATGCCTTCGACGGTCAACTGCGCTATGCCCTCGCAGATGTCGCAGGAGGTGCTATGGTCGGTGAAGGTGGCCGAGCCGTCCTGCGCTATATCTTTGATGAAGCACGCGGCCAGGCTGTCGTGAGGGGTTGTGTAGATGGCGCACCCGCAGTAGCAGGGGATGTGGCCGTAGGCCTGGTAGTGGTCGAGCGCACCCTGGTAGAGGCCGGTGACGCGGTCCTTCTTGGGGCCTGTCAGGCTGGCGAGGAAATCGGGGAGCGCACCCTTCGGCTTGGTTTCCAGCACCTCTTTGGGGTCGGGCACGGGCGCGCCCAGGCCGGGGGGCTTGCCTTCGGGTATGCCCGCGTATGGCTCCCTCTTGGCACCGCCACTATCGCCGCAGGAGGCGATGGCGAACGCTATAACGGGCACGAGCAGCATGGTGAGCACTCTCACGGGGCGGGGCGTCGCTTTTGCGTTGCGGTGCTTGTTGTCGGTTCTGAGCCTTGTCTTTATCAATACCTTCTCCTGTTGGGATAATCGCACGGGACAATGCAATGGGAGGGACCCATAATGGTTCTACGGCATGAATGTTAAGCAATTATGCCAGATATTACATATGTGCGTCCAGACTGGATTTTCGAGATCCCCGGGCCCAAGTCTTTCCGAGGCATACATCCCTTTACCACATATTGGTTTTCTGCTATGATACTCAACAGAAACCGGTTCCGGATTATTTGTATATAGAACCGATGTAATATTTTACTATTCACTTCTTGAATCAAAGGGAAACATGAGTAGTTCACACAGCGCCAATTCGCAACCCAAGCAAGCGTCGGCAGTAGTAGCCAAAGACCAGATTGCCCTCTATGTGAAGTATGCAATTAGGCCAAGCGAAATTCTGGTGTGGGGAGTTGGCATCCTCATCGGATTATTCGTCGGTGTGTCGATATATGGCAAAGGGTATGATTCACTTCAGGTATTGGATGTATTTAACATTTTCAACCCACCCACCATCATTCGCGCACTCCACACTCCTGTTCACGATGCGTTCATACGAATTCCGCCCGAAAATCTCCCTTTTGACGAAAGCACGACTACCGATGAGGCTCTAAGCAAGGCCGAGATATTCTGGGAGAGAGGGGAATTTTCGTACTCAATTGCGGCCATCACATGGGGCCTCGAACGTGAACCGAACAACCTAAACTTGCTGTATTTCCGAAGTCAATGTTACTGGTTTCTAGGCAATTACCCCGCAGCCTATAAGGATCTTAACGAAATCCTTGCACTGGATCCCAACTTGGCGGAGCCGTACCGGATCAGAGGATACATGCATATCGAGGAACAAGATTTCTCGCGCGCGTACGCTGATATCAATAGATCGATTAATCTGAACAGCGCATATCTTTCAGAACTCTTCTATCATAGAGGGCGCATTCGCGGTGCTCTATATGATTTCCCTAATGCTTGGCTGGACTATGGTGCCGCACTAGACCTGGGCTCAAAGGACTGCACAGCATCCTTCGAAAGGGGACTGATCGATATGGAATTCCATAGATGGGAGGATGCAGTAATCAATTTTACCATTTGCTTGAACTTTTCAGAGACCAACAACGCAGCTCGATTTAACCGAGCAGTATCATATATGGAACTTCGCAAATGGGAACAAGCTAAACAGGACTTCCAACTGTATTTGCAGAACGGCGGTCGGCGACAAGATGATGCTCTCAAGAATCTCGATTTATTACGTGACAGATGAGTGACAAGGGACTTAGGCGTTTCTATGTATAGGCGGAGAGCCTCAGGCGCGAGCATTGGCATTGCCATTATGGTCGTTCTAGGAATTGCGTTGTTCGCTTGGCGCAATATTCTACTACAAGCAGTGCGTGAAGCAATAGAATGGATCAGCCGCAATTCTCAAGACATCCTAACGGATCTGGTTGCAGCATTCTTCTGGGCAACTCTAGTAAGCATTATATTCTTCTTCAGGAAGAGAATCGGACGATTCTTGTTTAGTCTGCTTACAACGCCTGAATATAAGCAGAAACTTGAGGATCGTGACTATACTGAAAAGCTCTATATGCAAAATCTCAGAGCGAAGATTCAACAAGAAGAACCCAAATGGAATACAGACCTTTATGTGCCACTCACGGCTACCGAGAGCTACAACAGGAAACACCTACAAGCAGAGATGCTGTTGGTAACACAGCGTATTCGCCACGGCCTACCTATCGCTATTGAAGAGTCAGATGATCTGAGCACAGTTCGTGGCAGACGAGCGGATCTTCTGAAATTGCTGCGGAAGCGTGAGAGGCTAATAGTTCTGGGTGAGCCTGGCTCGGGCAAAACTGTTGCAATGCGCCAACTTGCGCTGCTTGCGATTGACAAAGCAACTAAACCCTGGTCGGATCGTCGTCTTCCATTGCTGGTTAACACTCTTAGCTATACCCGAACAGCTAGCGATGGAACGCCGCAACCCCTACTTGAGTTCCTAAAGGAATATATCAAACGCGAACTGCCACGATATGGGGATTTCCTCGTTGATCAATTAGAGGACTATCTCGCCGCAGGTCGTCTGCTTGTGCTGTTCGACGGTATCAATCAGATGCCTACAGCCGACTATACCTTGCGTCTTCAAGCACTTAAGGAATTTGCAATCACTTGGCCCCGCTGCAAATACATATTTACTTGCCGTACCTTTCATCACGATCCCGCCTTCAATATCCGCGAGGTGGTAATCAATCCGCTCTCGGAAGACAAGATTGAGATATTCGCAAAGAACTACCTGGGTGTTTCCCGCGGGCGGGACTTTATGCAAGCTCTTAGAAGAGGCGAACGGAGGATCCTGCGGGACTGCCGCACTCCATACTTTCTTGCCCTTGCAATCGGCAGTTTTGCCCAAGATCAAGTGCTGCCCAGAACGAGAGCCGAGCTTTTCGCGCAACTAATCCATACAATGGTCCTACTCAAGAAAGAGGAGCACAAACTTGATCTGGAAGATGCCATTACCCAACTTCATGGTATTCTGGACCCGCTGGCTTTGGCAATGAATAAAGCCCAAATGCTGGGGGCCGAGGTATCAATGGATTGGATTAGGCAAGCAATTCCTACCTTAGATGAAACTATCCTACAACACGCCAAGACCATAGGCTTGATAGATATCGCCCAAGGCAATCGAATTCGCTTCTCACATCATATCTTGCAGGAGTATTTCGCGGCGAATGCCCTGATCGCTGACGCCACAACAAAACCCCTTCACCTCGACACGGTAAAGATCACCGACCCGTGGTGGACTGACACTATTTGCCTGTTGACTGGATTATTGGACGATGCCAGTGCTTTCATTGAGTCAATCCTGAAGCCAAACAAACCAGGATGGCCAAAACCAAACAAACCAGGGCACAGCACTTTGTGGTTTGCCGCGCGGTGTATTGCTAGTTCGTCGATCTCAA
>JBAURA010000121.1:0-10721 GCA_049580985.1 Chloroflexia bacterium | reverse complement strand
ATTTCGAGGCACAGGACCTGCTTTACCAGGTTCGTCTCCCGGTTCCAGTAGAGGCGCACTACATTATTATGTACCAGCTTTAGGTAAACTATTCCCCCGGCTGGGATGTTGTGCGCGGCAAAGAGTGAAGGCAAGGCCTCTTGATTGAAGATAACGCCCAGGTCATAGTCCACGTAGAGGTCGAACTCCTGGTCCCCGTACTCCACCTGGCAGCGCAGCCTATTTGGGCGGCCAGGAAACAGCCTGCGGGCGTACGAATGCAGAGGCAGAAAGCCGTCATATCTATTGGCGAATTTTAGGATGAATCTGACTTCCGTAACAGGCTGTGCGCTCCGCGTGCGGTCCTCCGGCCTATCTTGTGCCGAGTGCTCCTGCAGTTGATCATCTAACGGTTCAGCCTGGTTTTGCGAGGTGTCATGTAGTCCATGCCGCGTCAGGCCATACTTGCGATTCAGGCGACCATAGTTATTGGGTCGAACCGGCACAACCGGGCGCACCTGCCCTGTAAATGCCAGTATTTCATCTGTGTTGCCATGCAAGCTTCCATCCGGGCTGCCTTCGCCGCCTGGTTCGCTGTCCAGGACCTCATTGCCATCTGCAGCCCCAGCCATGTCGCTTGACGGGTCGTATGGCCTTGTTGCACCCAGGTACCGCTCCAGCTCACCAGGGGCAGGGTCATGTTCGATGTCAACTGCGTCATCAAAAGTATCGATACCGTCGTTCCCATCTAGGTTAGATACATTACTGCCAGCGGTGTCCTGTTCCTCAAACACTGGCTCGGGCACAGGGGGTGCCGCGTGAGGAGCCTTCTCCAGGGTCTTCGGCTGTAAATACAAACGAGAATCTGCGCGATCAGGGGCCATCTCCGTGCCTACCGAGACTGAATCATGCTCTTGCTCAACTACCCTCTGATTATCTTTAGTAGGTGTCTCATTGGGATCCGCGTCCACTGAGTCCTCACCTGCCAGGTACAGTAGGTCTTCTGCCGAGTCCCACTCAGCCATCTCAATTGCGGCACGAGTCTCAGAGATCGTTGATAGAGAATCAGCGTAAATCCTGCTGATGTCGCGCTCCGTGAGATAGGCGTCCACCTCAGCCGGCTTTAGCTTCAGCAGTTGCTCGATGACGATGAGGCTCTCCTTACTTAGGTCAAGCATCCGCACAAGCTCACGGGCGAGTGGCAACGGCGGAACTTCATCATACCGCTTGGCAACAACGTAGAGACTGTGGGAGCGCTCGTCATACAAAGCTTCCTCGCGCTGCCGGTGCCCTTGAACCTGCCAGCCACCCGGTGCCTGCAGGATGTACTCTACTGTGAGCTCAGTGCAGGCAAATAGCCTGATAGAGCCCAAGGTATTTCTGATCTTCTGCGCATCGACACTCGATTCCTGTTGTTCATGCACTGAGACCGCAACGCGCAACAATCCTTCCTGTAGTGCCCTCAGGTGCAGACTCAGGATCTCGTCCTCTTTACTACCCTGGACATGGGAAATCCGACGGCGGACGATTTTGCTCAGCCTCGGAACACCTACCTGGAGCAAGTACCTGTAGGCCGCATCGCTCAAAGAAACCTCGTCCTCGCCAACACCTGACCAAGCGACGACCGGCACGTTCTCGCCGTGGAACTTGGCGAGGATATCGCCGTGGTCCGCCAGCACTATGCGGTTGTGGGGGTGCAGCACCCCAGCATGGTCGGGCACCACGGCGAACTTCAGCAACGCATCGGCACTTCGCTGAACACCACTCTCGTCCTGGAGCCTGCCCAGGCTATCAAAGTTCGCCAGCAACAAATCTCTATCGCTACCGCTTACAGGAGAGCCGTCACGGTATGCCTCGGCGATCTCCCTTAGCAGGGCTACCTGGTCGAGCCATCCATCCGGACGCTCCTTGGCTCCGAGCATAAGGAGGAACCTAACGACGCTCTCCGAAGAGATAGCAGGAATACAATATCGGCGCGAACCATACAGGGCGCGGTAATCTCCCAGAAAGACATGCTTGCCCAGCCAGTACTTGGACTTCCGATCCCATACAACAGCGGATTCCTTGAGCAAACGCTGAATGTCGGGGTCGATATCGTTCCACGTATTCCCCAGGAACTCATATATACCGATCGAAATGTCTTGCTTCTCGGCCGCCAACACAAGCAGATGTCTTGCAACAACTGAAGGCGGTACCGTTGTGGGGGTGGGGAGCAGCTTGCGCAGCTCAATGCTTGCCTCGTTGAAGCGCAGTATGGGAGCTTGCTTGCCGATTAGTCCCAACAACCGGGATGGGTATACCTCAATCGGCAGATACCAGCACGAGGAATCCTCCCTAGCTGGCAACCACTTCATAGATGCCAGGCGGCCCAGTTCCGCATTTCGGGTATAGAGAGGATTCTTCCCGAATTCCGCATTGAGCAACTCATAGATTCGGCGAACTGCCTCCACCCGGTCATCGGTGGGCGAGCCGGACGTGACCTGGTGCTCGACTGCAGCAACCAGGTCACCTGGCGCAGGCACTTCGTTTACCCCAAGGTTACTAAATAATGAATACCATCTGTTACGCCTGAACGGCGCATGGTCCTCGGCATCAGCTCCAGGCACCGGAACACCGTAGGAGGGGTGGAGCTTCTTATAGTGGCTGCCAAAGACTGTATCCAGAGTCGGTGACGCAAAATATACTTGACTGGCCTTCCTATATACGCCGTCATCACAGCGCACAAGGTTGTTCTCCTTCAACCTGGCGAGCAAACTCTCATACTGCGTACCCACAAGTTTCCTAAGCTGCTCGCTAATATAGAAGAGGAGATCGTACCTGGCATCGTCCGTCAACTCATCATAGTGAACTACGATGACCTGGTCGATCAGCGCCGCTGGCGAGAGGACGGAGAGGCCCAGTATGGAGTTGAGGAACCTGGTACCTTCTGTAGTCTGCAGATCACTATGTACCAGGTACTGCAATTTCAGGGCATCCAGGTGCGTAACAGCCCGGTCAGCTGATATGCCGCCTACCGGGGATAGGTGCATACGTGTGTCACCCCTCTCAGCGGCTACCAAACTACCTTGCTGGTCCATGCACAGCGGCAGCTGTCTCAGGCGGGTGACGTCAGCTTCCGTCAACTGGCGTGCTTGCCTGTTGAAGTAGTCATAGAGAGCGAGCAATCTTGGCACTTGCTCTTCGTGCGCAAGGGAATGCCAGGTCCCCAGCTGCTTTTGGAGAGATGCTATAACATGTTTCGGCTCAAGCTCTGTTACACCCGCTTTCTTGTAGACGCGAGCAATTTCATCATCAGTTGCCCACTCGCGGTTTACGAAATCGATCCCTAATTTGGCGAGAAATGCCCGGTCCCCGCGATCACCATGCAGGTAAGCCCCATCAGAAGAAACAAGCGTGTTCGCTTCAGTGAGCACCACCGGCAGCCAGGCAAGCTCGGTGGCGTTTGCTCTTTTCAGATCGGCCGCGATGAACCTGAGCATTTCGGCAAGGTGGTCTTTGCCAAGGATAAAATGGGGCGCTTCAGCCAAGCCAAAGCCATCACCAGGCCATTCTTGCTCCTCTAGCCAGTGCACGAGATCTGCCCCACCAAACGCCGGCACCAGCCGGCGTACCAGGTCCGGGAAGGCACCTTGTAACTGGGTATCGACGAACCTAATACCAGTATCTGCCAGGAGCTTACGAGTGTCGGCATCAGCACTCCACACCTGACCGCCCCCGAAGGTCCATATGGTTTCATCATCGGCGAGACACAGGCAGGTCTGCCCCAGGGCTTGGTCTTGGCCTGCGTCTATGGGCGAAAGCTGTGGCAGAGCACCGTAGAGGAGCTGTAACTTTTCTCTACTGTTGATCATAGAGTGTGTCGCACTGAGATGCTTACCATTCCTCAAGTAAGGCTTAAGGTAGTCAACAACAGCAGACCAGGAGAGCGACCTTATGTTCGGCAGCGTGCGGAGAAAATCCAGGAATGGTTGAGGGATGTCGGTCGGCAGGACGTGTAAATACGCAGCAGCTAAGTCGCGCAGCCTTGCTCCGGAAGGGCCTTGAGGCACATAAACGTCCCTGGGAAAACACCAGATACCGAGGCTACTGAGTACTATTTGCAGTCCCGGAGCCGCCTTGGCGAAGGCTGAATGGATCGGTTGAAGATAAGAGTGCTCGCTACTAGGCTGTCGAACGGGAAGAAGTTCATAGAACCTTCGCGGGTCGCCGACGCCGACCTCGTGCACGATGTCAAGCATGATATCTCTACTTGCGATAAGATTACCCAGAGACTCCAGCACACGCCTGTTCCACCGGCTTTTCTCGGGCTGTGTTGAATCCTCGAAAAGTATAGTGCGCCGGCTGCTGTCCGGGAAGAAGGCGCCATTCAACTGGAAGCCAAAGCCAGTCTGAATTGGAGTGGGCAGGAAATTATAGAGAGTTCCCGGTGCTGTCTTTTCAAGCCACTCTGTTGATTTCAGTGGAAAAGCAAAAGCAATACTGAAGTCCTTTATCGTTACGTCCTGCGGAGCGTAGCTCTCAGGAACGTGGCCGCGATAATAGAGCCAGGAGTCCACACGGGCTGCGCTGCCTGCGCGCTGGTACTCAATCTCCCAGCGCTCACGCTCAAAGCTGGCTTTAGCTTCCTTACTAGATCGACCCTTAGACACCCGGTAGAAAAGCTTGTCCTGTCCTGCCTGGCCGTTACCAATATGGACCTCAATACAGGTGACATTCCTCAGGAAAAGGAGCTGGCGGTAAATAGCAGGACCTACCTCCTCCAGGAGTTGCTGCACATCGGTATCTGACCAGACCTTTGCTTCTATGCGGCGGCTAAGCTCGCTCTGCTTTCGACGCCAGGGAAAGATGAAGACCGTTTCCTTGCTGACTTGAGACTCCATAACTGGAATGCTGTGCTGAGACGGGTCAAATCGAATCCACTGTCCGTCAGAATGTAGCTCGGGAGAGTCAGTGAGATGGTACACGGAAAGGAACCCCGTGCCCCAGGTACCGATCGTTCCTACCTGGTCTCGCCTGCCACCGGAGGCGATGGCGAGTATATCATTGAAGTTCTTTTCTGTGAAATAGCTGTCATTCTTGACCACGAGCGCATCAGGGTTGAAAAAGAACTGGATCCTTTTCGCCTCCGCATCATCGGCATTCTGCACAAGCTCCGCAACTATGTTCGGGCCGCCGACATAACCTGCAAGCGCCGAGCGTATTGCGTCCCTGGTGTCGATGCCGTATTGCCGGTGTCCAAGTATCCGATCCTTGCCTGCACCAGGCGGTATGACTACATTGACCACTGCAACAGCCTCCCTGATGTCAATTGCTCCGCACCCTTAAGGGTGAGCCCCAAGTACTCGTAGCTCTCGCCGTTTCCCAGCATCTGACGCTGCGGGTGGATGTATGCCTCGGCTACTAGCCTTCCCACATATTGCGGCAGTACCCTACTATAGGAGGGGAGCACCGATAGGACTCCCCAGTGCGGGCAGTTACGAAGCTGCTGTATTCGCCACCGCTTCATGTGCGGGTCGGTCTCATAACGAGCAATTGTATACTGATCCCCCTTCATGATCGCCATGAGAGTGCCCGTGCCCAATGGTGAGCCATATTTGATAGCTCGATCCAGGCTCCATTTCACAGTTTCGAGGATCACGAACGCCGGGTCCACATATGCGTCAGGTGTAGCCACATCACGAGATGTGAGCAGGCTCCAAGGCCACGGACGTTCGGGCTGGCACACATCGCACCCCTGACACCTGGGTGCTGCGGCCTGGTCGAAGTAACGCACGATCGTAGCGCGGCGGCACGCAGAGTTACCAGTGGCATAGCTGACCATTTCCCCGAGCTTGCGCTTCATCTGTGCTCTATGCTCGTCGGCGGCAAGTGCCCCCGCGGGCACGCTCGCTCCCTCACGCATCTTTTTGCCCTTGATAAGCACAAACCCTCTGCGCCACGGGCGATAGATAATATCACCCTGTAACGACAGCTTCATTAGCAAGCGATCTATGGCGTCAGGACCTACTCCCAGGTCCGTAGCGACGGAGAGTATGTTCACCTCAAGCTTGCGATATGCCGGCCAGCGAGTGCTCCGCAGCAGGCGGGCCAGCAGCTCGGCATCCACGGGGTCGCCTTGCCACATAGCGAGGACCTCGTCTGGAGCAACCTGAAATGTGAGGGTGCCTGAGACGGTAAAATCGGAGGAGCGGGCAATGTACCCCTGAGATTCAAGGTGATGCAGCGCCACGCGTAGTTGTACGTCCTCTACCTCCAACTGCTGCTGAAGCTGGTCGGGATCCACGTAGAGGATTTCACCGGGCATGCTATTCAGATTCTGCAGTACCTGATTGATCGTCTCCTCGTTGGGGGTGCTATTGTCGATGAAATACTGCTGCGTGCCAATATCGCTTTGATGGTAAAGGAGTACGCAGTACGCGGGCTTTCGGTCTCGCCCTGCGCGGCCGGCCTCTTGGAAATAACTCTCCAGGTCGCCCGGCAAATTGTAGTGGATCACGTAGCGGATATCAGCTTTGTCGATCCCCATGCCGAACGCTTTGGTGCATACAACCACGTTAATATGGCCATCCATGAACATCTCTTGCACGCTTGTGCGTTCAGCAGGCTCTAGCCTGCCGTGATATGCTCGTGCATCGTAGCCAGCTACCCTGAGCATACGAGCTAGCTGCTCAGCTTCAGCGACAGTAGTTACGTATACAAGGATTGGTGGGCAGTCTCTATCAGCGGCCTGCATGACCTGTAACAACCTTCGGAACCTGTCATTGCGGCTTCCAATGCGTCCGTACTTGCTGTCAGCGTTATACACAACAAACTGCAGTTCCGGGCGGTCGATGGGCGCTTCCACGCGCACTGCGTTATGCATGTTGAGTGATGTAGTAATAGCCTCCTTCATCTGCGTTGTTGCAGTAGCAGTGAGGGCGACCACAGGCGGACGGTAACCGAGCATATCAAACAGGCGAGGTAGATAGAGGAAGTCGGGCCGGAAACTCGGGCCCCACATATAGACGCAGTGCGCTTCGTCTACCACCACCTGTGTCACCTGTGTTTCACGCAAAGCTGAAAGCAGGTATGGATCTCGCAGGCGCTCGGGCGAGACATATACAAGCCGGGCCTTACCCCTCCGCATACGGTCCAGCACGTCATCCCGATCGGTCGCTGACTGTCCGCTGTAGATGGCCCCCACTACTTCGATCCCCTTTTCATTCAACCCACCCACCTGATCCTTCATCAGGGCTATAAGCGGGGAAAATACCAGGGTCACGCCGCCACGCAAGAGGGCTGGTAGTTGAAACGCGAGGGACTTGCCAGAGCCCGTGGGCATCACACCAAGCACATCCTCTCCAGCAAGCATATGTCGAATCACATCCTCCTGTGCTGCTATGTCACCGACCATATTGAACTGATCATGACCAAATACCTCGTGGAGCGCGGCAAGCAGAGTGGGTCTCCACTGCGCATATGCCTCGTGAGGGATCACGTCAGGTAGCCGATAGCGAGCCAGTACGGCATCGAGTTTGAGCTGTATATCGTCCGGCAAGCTATTGAGCAGACCCCGTTTGGCCTCTATGTCAATGAGATCTGGGAATAACCCTGCCAGCGTTTCGTAAAACCGCTTCCGGGATTTCTCTGCATCAAGATCACGCACGAAACCGGGCAGTGATGATAGAAGATCCGCTCTGTACTCCTTGCGATGGATCCGCTTGTCGAAAAGCACGACTGCGCCGTGGTCCGTCTCTGTACGCATCAAGCGGCCGAAACCCTGCTTGAACTGCAGCAGCATGAGCGGAAGCATGTAGTCTTCAAACTCCGACTTTCCTTGCCGTGACAGATATTCGGCGCGGGCCCTGTGCACCGGCTCAATAAGCAGTGGGAAAGGGAGTTTCTCCATGAACACAAAGGAAAGGGTCTCCCCCGGCGCATCGACGCCCTCCCAGAAACTACGCAATCCAAACAGCACGGACTCGTTTCGCGCCTTGAACTCCTCCAACAGCCTACGACGGGAAGTCAATGCACTCTGTACGTAGAGAGGAATGCCGGAGTGTGCCATATCAGAAACGATCTGCCCCGCCACAGACTCCATGCGCTCCCGTGCAGTGAACAGGCCAAGAGCCCTGCCTCCGGTGAGTTGCAGGAATAATCGCAGCTCACCGGCCAACTCCTCTTTGAAACTCTCCATTGTATGCTGCAGAGGCGCGTACGTCATGTAGTCCACAAGGCCGAGGAACGCATTCGTCCCATACGGCAGAGCAGGAGGCAGCTTGCGAATGTACGCACTGTCGAGTCTGTTCGACAAGCCGAGGCGCTCGATGAAATATGAGAAATCGTTCCCGCGTAGCGCGAGGGTCGCGGACACCAGGCTGACACTGGACAGGCGGTCGTAGAATGACTGGAGCACCTCACCAACATCTATAGGGGCAGCCTTCAAGGCCCAAGAGCTAAAGCTCTCTCTGGTTTTCGTGGTGCTCGCCTCAGCCTTTGACCTAACCTCGATCCAGTAAACCTGTTTCTGGTCACCTACTTTGATCAGATCGTATGCCAGCTTGCACTGCTCGTCCAGGTGCATGATCTGGTCGGAGAGATCAGATTGAACGGCATCTTGGTGCTGCAGGTCCTGCGCATCCGAGACCGCCTGGTAGAGTTGCGACAGAGCTGCGAGCAGGTCCTTGAGATGTAGCCCGAACAGCTGCTTGTGTGCATCGTCGGCCCGCTGCCATCGGGTCGGGTGCACCCGCCATGGAGGCGCTTCGAGCCGGTAAGAGGCACCAAACCTCGGGTCGAGGGGTCCGGAGCAGAGGCGAACGAACTCCTCCAGAATAGATCCGAAATCGCGGACCAGGAAGCCAGCTCGACGTACTGCGCCGATTGCTCTGGCGGCTGCGCCGATGGCACCGGGAGAGCTTGTGCCTGCCCGTATCCGTATTAGGAGCCCGCGCTCTGTTGCAGGGTTGTAGAGTGTATTGAGCAGGTCTGTGAGCGTGGTCGAGGAGACTTCTTTGGTAAGGGCGTTAGTTGCTACGTCTTCGAGCGTGTGAGCTTCATCTAGCACCAGCGTCGAAAAAGCCGGCAGGCGCTGAGGATCCGACAACCAGAGGGCGTGATTGATGACAATAATGTCCGCTTGCCGGGCGTTAGCATACGCCCCAGGCATCGGGCAACCAGCACACGCGTCCTGTAAGCTCGGATTACATCCAGCGCTGGCACCTAGTTGGTGGACCACGTTATGAGCTGCAGGCAGGGTCTCAAGCAGCCAATGGCTCAACTCGTCTATAGTGCCATTCGCACTCCCGGGTAACCAGAGAATTATGTATGAAAGCACGAACCGCTCAGCAAGGGTCAGCGTTTTCTCTACATTCTTCCGGCCCGGATCACCATCTTCGACGTACCTGATGATCTGGCTGTAACAGAGGTAATTGCCCACACCCTTGAGCAGTTGGCTACGAAAAGGAAGGGGTCCAAGTCGTCGAAGGTCGTCGATCTCGGCCAGCAACTGGTCCTGCAGGTTGCGATAGGCCGTAGAGAGTGCCACGGGTTGCCCCGACGCCTTTGCATGATAGACAGCAGCTGTGAGATATGCGAGCGTCTTGCCTGTGCCCGTCGGTGCCTCGACCATCGCATACTTATCATTCATGAGGGCATCAGCGACGAGGGTCTGCATCTCTAGCTGCCCTATCCGTGGCTGCTGACCACGCCCAGCCAGATATTCAGTCAGCAGGCGCTCTGCAGGCACTATGGTGCGGCCATCGGGTACCCTTCCCATTACCCATTGGCGCTGGTTGAGCACCTTAACCAGTGTTGAGCGATCGACACCAGTGTAAGTTGCCTCTCGTGTGAAGGCTTCAGGTAGGAGGGCGCGCACGAGGTCCTGATCATGTCCAGGGGTCTCAAGGATGTGCTGTAGCGCCGCAAACACTCGATGGGTGACGTAGACATCCGTGATGGCATTGTGCAGTGTCTCTGTAGAGACGGTATGTCCTTCGATATTCGTGTCGAGCTGGAGAGCGGTCCACTCCGCAGATAAGCCGTCCGGTGACAAACCCAGCCCTTCCGCGAAATCGCGTAACCGCTGACGGGGAAAGTTGGGGCGCAGCAGAACCGCCAACTCCATGCAGTCCACAATCGAAACTGTTGGAAGCTCCCCTCCGCAAGCAGCAGAAAGAAAGCGGCCATCAAAGCGAGCGTTAAAGGCAATCAGCGGCAGGTCGCCGACGAACTCAAAAAAGAGTGGCAATATGTCAGCGACTGGAGGAGCAGATTTGACCAAACCAAGGATCTCAGGGTCGTCCACGATGCCGAGGGTAACCTGCAGGGTGTATGAGATGTCGAAGGGACCCGGGTTGACGTACCAGCTACGGGCCGCTACAGGTTTGCCGTCTTGTACCTTGAGTGCGGCAATCTGTATGATGCGGTCCTGAAGTGGGTCAGTGCCCGTGGTTTCGAGGTCGAAGACGACGTAGTTTTCCCGAGCAAGGGTTAGGTTCGCGATCAGGGGCTCGGACCACGGGTCACTCTGCCTCTCGCCCGGTACCTCAGGCGCCCCGTCATCGCCCAGAGCGCCAGCTTCACTACCTACCAGCACATACCGGTCACCAGATAGTGCCGTGAATGTACGAGAGTTGTTTAGCAGCTCGCGCAGGTTCCGCTCGTCATTTACGTGCTGACCTTGTCTTCGCAGGAGCCTACGGATCTCAGATACAGTAAGCCCACCCGGGCTATTCAAGAGCAGGGTCTGTACTGTCTGGCCC